>JBCBKN010000090.1:0-13174 GCA_038521775.1 Pseudomonadota bacterium
CTCGATCGTGGCCTGGGCTGGGATTTGCTCGGCTGGCTTTCGGTGCATGGTGTCACCGAAATCTCGGCGATCTGCATCGCCTGCGCAACATCATGAAAGAGGGCGAGATCTTCTTTCCCGCCAGCCTGCTCATCATTCTGGGCGCCGCGGCAGCGTCCGTGGAAACGATCATCGCGTCGCTCTGGATCATCGGCACGCTTTTGGTGCCGCTCCTCAACAAACGCCGGCGGCGGCTGGGCGATCTTCTGGCGGGCACCTATGTATGTGGTGACGCTGCCCACGCCCATCCTGCTGGCCGATCTGGCCCACCCCCAGGCGGCGCCATCCGAGAGCAGCGCGGCCTTTGCCTTCATGGCCCATCATCTCGACCATTATGGGATTTATGAGCTGCAAACGCTGGAAGGGGTGATCCGCGCACATGGTGGGCGCGGGCCGTCGCAAAGAACGGCCGAACAGCGGGCGGCCGAGGCGCAGATCGTTCAGGCCATTCGCCGCAAAATCTCCTATGCCGATCCTGTGCCCGCCGACGCTCACCACCGGTTCTTGTACGATTTCTACCGCGCGCAGCGCCAGCATTTGGAGCAAAGGCAACTTTTGGGCGATCAGCGGGCCGATAAATTTCACAGGCAAGGGCAAGATGGCGCGAAACCCTAGCCAGAAATGCTCTTCCTCGCTATCTCACCCCATGAGATGCGCGTAAACAGTCAAAGAGGAGTCTTTATGCTCGACGACGCGCCCACGGACGCGGAGCTCATCACCACAGTGATACAGCTGGCCCCGTACGCACTCAGCGTCGCGCTGCTTGTCCTTTTCGTCTTCGATGCAAGGGCAGGCAAAGCGCGCCCGCTCGGCGCCTATTTTATCCGGGTTCTGCCACGCTCCCAGCCGCCACGCCTTCAGCTGCGTCCCCGATCCCGCTTCCGCCTCCAAGCGCGTTGCCACTTTTTTGCTCGGCCGCACGCCTGACCGCCGCACGCCCGACCAAATCCCAGCGGCGCTCAAACGCATCGCTGCCAAAGGCCGGCGCAAGGCCGATGGCCACGGCGCGGGTGCGGCCCTGCATCGGCACCGGCCGGCAATCGATGAGCCGGCCGACCAGATGCACCTCCAGCATGCTGCCATCGGTCAGGGCAAGCCGGCCCTTAAAGCGGTAAAGCCCGCGCGGCGGCGTGCTCAAAAGCTCGATGAGCGCGGCGCGGTCCACCACGCCCCCCTCGGTCGACCATTGGGTGAACACCCGGCTGTGCTGCGCCGGGCCGCCTGCCCTTGGCCGGGCCGCATCGGGGGGATCGAGCAGCAGATCGACCGGCGCCCGGCCGTGTGGCGCATCGATCACCGGCGCGGCGCTGACCTTCGCGATGGCGCACCGCGCAGCCCCGGCATCGACCAGATCGCTTTTGGTCAACACGATCAGATCGGCGGCCATCAGCGCCGCGGCAACTTGCGCGCCGATCTGCGCATCGGCCAGCAAGCCCGGCAGGTTCACCGCATCGGCAAGCGTGACAATGCCGGCATAGCGCATCTCCGGCTCGGCCTGCGCGACCGCGGCGATCTTGTCGGGCAGGGCCACGCCCGAGGCCTCGATGACCAGCGCATCGGGGCGCGGCCGGCGGTCGAGCGCATCGCCAAAGGCATAGAGCAGCTCGGTGCCCATGCCGCAGCAGATGCAGCCATTGGCCAGGGTGATCGTATCCTCGTCGCGGCTTTCGATCAGATCGGCATCGATGTTGAGCGCGCCGAAATCATTGACCATGACCAGAATGCGCCGCCCATTCGCATGGCGCAGGAGATGGTTGACCAGGCTGGTCTTGCCGGCGCCGAGATAGCCGCCAATGACCGTCACCGGCAGGGCGGGAAGCTGTGCGTCCCCGCTCATGTCAAAAAGACCCGTCCGCCCGAGACCGTGCCCAGCACCGGCACATCCTTCAGCGCCGCAGGGTCGATCGCGGTGGGATCCTCGCCCAGCACCGCAAAATCGGCACGCTTGCCGGTTTCGATGGAGCCGATCTCGCCATCGAGCTTGAGCGTATAGGCCGCCCCCAGCGTGATCGCCCGCAGCGCCTCGGCCACCGTGATGCGTTGCGCAGGCCCCAAACAGCGGCCCGATCCTGTGCGCCGGTTCACCGCCACCCAAGCCGTGAAGAGCGGCGCCATCTCGGTCACCGGCGCGTCGGAATGAATGGTCATCCGCACCCCCTCATCAAGCGCGCTGCGGCAGGCATCCATGCGCGCGGCGCGATCCTCGCCAATGGTCTTGGCCACATGCACATCGCCAAAATACCAGATGTGATTGGCAAAGAGATTGGCACAGATCCCCAGCCGCGCCATGCGCCGGAACATCGCCGCATCGATCATCTGGCCATGCTGAAGCGTGTGGCGATGGTCCCAATCGCCATGCGCCTGGATCGCCCGCTCAATGGCATCGATCGCCACTTCGCTGGCCTCATCGCCATTGGTGTGGATGTGCATCTGAACATGCGCGGCATGCAGGCTGTGGATCAGCGTTTCGGCCTGTTCGGGCGCGATGACCCAGAGCCCGTTGGGCGCGCCATTGATATGCCCGGGCCAGCGCAGCCGCGCGGTATAGCCCTGGATCGAGCCGTCCAGCACCAGCTTCACCGCCCCCAGCCGCAGCATCTCGGTCGATTGGCGCGCAAGCTCGGTGGCCCGGGGGGCGACCTGGTCGGGCGGCATCAGCGCCGCACCCAGCGTGGGCACGATGCGCAGCGGAAAGGCCGCATCCCCGGTGCGCGCCAAAAGCGTGGCGAGATCGGCATCATTGAGCTCGGCATGCAGATCGGTGCAGGTCGTCACCCCCACCCGCCGCGCGATCTTGCCGTAATTGACGATCGTCTCGGGATTGGCGGCAAGGCCGCGGAAATCCACCCCGATGCGCCGCATCAGGGGGAACATGGCCGCGAGCTCCTGCAGCTCGCCATTAAGCTCCCCATCGCGGCCCTTGGCCACGCCATGAATGTTGGTCTCGCGGGTGTAGCCGGCCAGCGCCAGCGCCGCGGAATTCGCCGTCAGCAGATGAAAATTCGAATGCTGCACCACCACCGGGCGCGCTGTCGTCACCGCGTCGAGATGGGTTTTGTTCAACCGCTCGGTGGGCAGAAAGATCGGGTCAAACCCCCAGGCATATAGCGGCTGGTCCGGCGGCAGCGCGGCATCGGCGTCACGCAGCCGCGCGATCACCGCATCGATATTGTCAAGCCCGGGCCAGGCCCTGCCCTCGGGATCGGTGCGGCCATGATAGCCGACATAGGGAAAGCGCCACATGCCGCCGGCCATCAGATGCGCATGGCCTTCGACAAAACCGGGCATGAGCACCCAGTCGGCCAGCCGCGCATCGCGCCGGCCGCCGCCCCAGGGCTCGGCACAAGCGGGTCCGCCTACGGCCAGGATCCGCCCGTCGCGCACCGCAATGTGCGTCGCCTCGGGCCGGTTCGGGTCCATCGTCAGAACCTTGCGCGCCTGAAAGATCGTCGTCTCGCTCATCCCCGCGCCTTTTCTGCCGCTTTCCCCGGCAAGAACCCTAGCGGCGGCTGCGCCCCGCCGTCACGCGCGTTTTTCCCTTCTCAACCCCGCATGGCGGCGGCTAGGCTGCCCCAGCACGGAGAAAAACGAGGGAGCCTTCGATGAAACATTTCGCCCGTCTGGCGGCAACGGCCATGGTTTCGGGGGCTGTGCTGGCCCCGCAAGCCCCGGCCCAGGACAGCAACACGCTGGTGATCGTCTCCACCCAGGTGCCCCGGCATCTTAACGGCGCGGTGCAGTCGGGCACGGCCACCGCGGTGCCCTCGACGCAGATCTTCGCCTCGCCGGTGCGGTTTGACAATGAGTGGAACCCCCAGCCCTATCTGGCCGAAAGCTGGGAGATCTCCGAGGACGGGCTCACCGTCACGCTCAACCTGGTGCAGGATGCCACCTTCCATGACGGCGCGCCCATCACCTCCGAGGATGTCGCCTTCTCGATCGAAACGATCAAGGCCAACCACCCCTTCAAAACCATGTTCGCCCCGGTTGAAACGGTGGAAACGCCCGATGCGCACACCGCGGTGCTCAAGCTCAGCCAGCCGCACCCGGCGCTGATGCTGGCGCTGTCGCCCGCGCTCAGCCCGATCCTGCCCAAGCATATCTATGGCGATGGGCAAGACGCGAAAACCCACCCGGCAAACTCCGCCCCCGTGGGCTCGGGCCCCTTCATGCTCGAAAGCTTCACCCCCGGCGAAAGCATCATCCTGAAGAAGAACCCCAATTTCTTTCTGGAAGGGCGGCCCAAGCTCGACGAGATCATCATCCGCACCGTGCGCGATGAAAGCGCGCTTCTGATCGCGATGGAGAATGGCGAGGCGGATATGTATCCCTTCATCTCCACCTCCACCGGCATTCGCCGCATGCAGGCGGTCGACCGGCTGGCCGTGACCAATGAGGGCTATGCCGGCATCGGCGCGATCAACTGGCTCGCCTTCAACACCAAATCGCCCAAGCTTGAGGATGTGCGGGTGCGCCAGGCCATCGCCTATGCCATCGACCGCGACTTCATCACCAAGGCGCTGCATCGCGGCACGACCCAGCCCCAGCGCGGCCCGATCATCGAAAGCTCGCCCTTTTTCGATGCCGCGATCCCCAGCTATGATGTCGATCTTGACAAGGCAAACGCCCTGATGGCCGAGGCGGGCTTTGCCGATGGCATGACCCTGACGGTCGATTTCATCCCCGGCCCGGCCGAGCAGCAAAAGAACGTTGCCGAGTACCTGAAGAGCCAGCTGAAGAAAATCGGCATCGAGATCGAGGTGCGCGCCGCGCCCGACTTCCCCACCTGGGCGCAGCGCGTGTCCAACCACGAGTTCGAGCTGACCATGGATGTGGTCTTCAACTGGGGCGACCCGGTGATCGGGGTGCACCGGACGTATCTGTCCTCCAACATCCGCGAGGGCGTGATCTGGTCCAACACCCAATCCTATGCCAATGCCAAGGTCGATGAGCTTCTCGAGGCCGCGGGCAAGGAGCTCGACCCCGAGGCGCGCAAGGCGCTTTATGCCGAGTTCAGCCAGATCGTGGGTGCCGATCTGCCGATCTACTGGCTCAACTCGCTGCCCTATCACACCGCCTATGACGCGCGGCTGACCAACCCGCCCTTGTCGATCTGGGGGCCGATGGCGCCGATGGATGAGATCAGCTGGAACTGAGCCGGCCGGCCCGGGGTGCCAGGCCCCGGGCTGCCGCCCTGCCCGCACCGACCATGGCCAAGCGTAAGCGAGACACCAAGCTTCCCGCGCCCTTTCTGCAGCGGCTGACGCTGCGGGTGGATGCGGTGTTGGGGCCGGGCTATCCCTTTGATCTTCCCTGGCTGGCCCAGCTTGATGTGACCTTCACCGCGCCGGTGACCATTCTTGTGGGCGAGAACGGAGCGGGCAAATCGACCCTGATCGAGGCAATTGCCAAGCTTGCAGGCTTTGGCGCCATGGGCGGTGCCAAGGGCTATACCGACGACGAGGCCGCCGGCGGGGCGATGCTCGAACCGCTTCTCAGCGCGGCCTGGCTGCCCAGGATCACCCAGGGCTGGTTTCTGCGCGCCGAGACGTTTCACGCCATCGCCCCGATGTTGACAGGGGCCTATCTGGACCAATCCCACGGCCAGGGCTTTTTGCAGCTTTTTGCCGATCGCTGCCAGCACCAGGGGCTCTACCTGCTCGATGAGCCTGAAAGCGCGCTATCGCCGCGACGGCAGCTTGTCCTGACGCGGCTCTTGACCGAGATCGGGCAAACCGCCCGCGCCCAGGTGATTATGGCCACGCATTCGCCCATTCTGATGGCCACGCCGGGGGCGGCCCTTTGGGAGTTGGGCTGGCGCGGCCCCAAACCGGTGGCGCTGGAACAGACCGATCATTTCCAGCTTTATCGCGATTTCATCCGTGATCCCGCCCATGTCATGTCCCAAGCCATGGAGCTGCAGTGACCTCCTATCTCGCCCGTCGGATCCTCTATGGCCTGCTGCTCATGGCCGGGGTGGTGATCCTGAACTTCTTTCTCATCCGGCTTGCGCCCGGCGACCCGGCCGAGGTGATCGCGGGCGAGATGGGCGGCGCGACCGAGGAGATGCTCGCCCAGATCCGCGCGGCCTACGGGCTCGACCAGCCGGTGCTGGTCCAGCTCGGCATCTATCTGGGCAACATGGTCCAGGGCGATCTGGGGATGAGCTATTTCTTCGACCGCCCGGTGTCCGAGCTGATCGGCGCGCGGGTCTGGCCCACCGTGCTTTTGGTGGTGACGGCGCAGATCCTGGCGATCTGCATCGGCACGGCGCTAGGAGTGTTTGCCGCGCGCAAACCCAATGGCCTGCTCTCGGGCTTTGTGTCGGTCTTTGCAACCATCGGCTATGCCGTGCCGGTTTTTTGGACCGGGATCATGCTGATCATCCTCTTTGCCTCGATCATCCCGGTCTTTCCGGTCGAGGGGATGATGGATGTGCGGCTGCGCGATGCAGGCTGGCTGACCCAAACCATCGATGTGCTGCATCACCTGGCGCTGCCGGCCTTTACGCTCGCCATCATCTATCTTGCGCTCTATGCACGGCTTTCGCGCGCCTCGATGCTGGAGGTGCTGGGCGCGGATTACATCCGCACCGCCCGGGCCAAGGGCGCCTCGGAGCGTTCGGTCCTGTTTCGCCATGCGCTGCGCAACGCCTCGCTGCCGATCCTGACGGTCGCGGGGCTGCAGATGGGCTCGGTCGTCTCCGGCGCCTTGCTGGTGGAGACGGTGTTCAACTGGCCGGGGCTGGGCACGCTGGCCTTCGATGCGATCCTGCGGCGCGACTATCCCACCATGCTGGGCGTGCTCTTCTTTGCCTCGGCCCTGGTGGTGATCGCCAATATCCTCACCGATCTGAGCTACCGGTTGGCTGATCCGCGACTGCGGGGATATCCGAAATGAGCGAGACCACCGCGCCAGAGCTCGAAAAACCCGCCGCCGCGCCCGAGGCGCGCTCGCCCCTGCGCGAGGCATGGGGGATGTTTCGGCGCAACATCCCCGCGCTGGTGGGCAGCGCGCTTCTGCTCGCCATCGTGATCATCACGCTTTACGGCACCTTTCTTTATGGCGGCGATCCCTATGACATCGTCTGGGCCCCGCATGAGCCGCCGCTTTTCACGCCCGAATTCCCGCTGGGCACCGATTACCTGGGCCGCGATCTCATTGCCGGGCTGTTGACCGGGGGCGGGCCAACCCTTGCCGTCGGCGCCGCCTCGGCAGCACTGACCATGATCATCGGGGTCACGCTGGGCGCGGTGGCGGGCTATTTCGGCGGCTGGGTCGACAGCCTTTTGATGCGCTTTACCGAGTTCTTTCAGGTGCTGCCGGCGCTCCTGTTTGCCATGGTGCTGGTCACGCTCTTTACCCCGTCGCTGACCATGATCGCCATTGCCATCGGGGTGGTGAGCTGGCCGCAAACCGCGCGGCTGACCCGGGCAGAGTTCCTCAAGATCCGCCAGCTTGAATATGTCACCGCCGCGCGCGCCATCGGGGCGCAGGATGGGCGGATCATGTGGCGGGTGATCCTGCCAAACGCGCTGCCGCCGCTGATCGTGTCGGCCACGCTGACCGTTGGCGTCGCCATCCTTTTTGAAGCCGGGCTCTCCTTTCTTGGCCTGGGCGATCCCAACACCATGAGCTGGGGGCTGATGATCGGCGCCAATCGCGACTATATCCTGGAGGCCTGGTGGCCGGTCACCTTCCCTGGGCTCGCCATCTTCCTCACGGTCTTTGCGGTCAGCCTCATCGGGGATGGGCTGAACGATGCCTTCAACCCTAAGCTGCGAGAACGCTGATGCTGCTCTCCATCGGCGATTTGCGCGTCACCTTCCGAACTCGGCATGGGCGGGTCACCGCGCTGGACGGCGTCTCGCTGGGGGTGGAGGCCGGTGAAACGCTCGGCGTGGTGGGCGAGAGCGGCTGCGGCAAGTCGATCACGGCCTTGGCGATCATGGGGCTGGTGCCCAGCCCGCATGGCGCGGTGTCGGGGGGCTCGATCACCCTGGCCGGCGAGGAGCTGGTGGGCAGCAAACCCGCCCGCATGCGGGCCCTGCGCGGCTCGGAGATCGCGATGATCTTCCAGGAGCCGATGACCTCGCTCAACCCGGTCTATTCGGCCGGCGACCAGATCGCCGAGGCGATCATGCTGCATCAGAATGTGGGCCATGCCCAGGCATTCAAGGATGCCGTGGCGCTTTTGGACCGGGTCGGCATTCCCGAGGCAGCCCGCCGCGCGCATGACTATCCGCATCAGC
This sequence comes from Pseudomonadota bacterium, assembly GCA_038521775.1. Taxonomy (GTDB): domain Bacteria; phylum Pseudomonadota; class Alphaproteobacteria; order Rhodobacterales; family Rhodobacteraceae; genus J013. The sequence continues at coordinate 8,292 of JBCBKN010000090.1, forward strand.
TTTCGGGCGGCATGCGGCAGCGGGTGATGATCGCCATGGCGGTGAGCTGCCGGCCCAGGGTGCTGATCGCCGATGAGCCCACAACCGCGCTCGACGTCACCGTGCAGGCCCAGATCTTCGATCTGCTCAACGACATCCAGCGCGAGTTCGGCACCGCCATCATCCTCATCACCCATGATATGGGGGCGATTGCCGAAATGGCCGATCGGGTTGCGGTGATGTATGCAGGGCGGGTCATCGAGGAGGGCAGCGCCGATGCCATTCTCGATCACCCCAAGCACCCCTACACGAAAGGCCTCATCGCCTGCATCCCGGCGCTGGGCAAAGAGGATGCCGAGGGCCGCCCGGTGCCGCTGCGCGAAATCCCCGGCGTGGTGCCGCCGCTGCATCTTCTCGGCCAGGGATGCGCCTTTCGCGAACGCTGCGCGGAGCGTTATGGCCCCTGTGCCGCGCGCATCCCCCTTCTGGGCGGCGATCCGGCGCATCCGGCGGCCTGCCATGCCGTGGCCGAGGGCCGGATATGACCGTGTTGCTCGAGGCGCAGGACCTCGTCGTCCGCTTTCCCCTGCCCCGGCCGCGCCCCTTCGGCCCGCGCCCCTATCTCGAGGCGGTGCGCGGCGTCTCCTTTGCGCTGGAAGAGGGGCGCACGCTGGGCATTGTGGGCGAAAGCGGGTCGGGCAAGACCACCACCGCCATGGCTTCGATCCGGCTGACCGGGCCGACCATGGGCAAGGTGCTGTTTCGCGGCGAGGATCTGCTCAGTCTCGACGAAGCGGCGATGCGGGCCCGGCGGCGCGACATCCAGCTCATCTTTCAAGACCCCTATTCCTCGCTCAACCCGCGCGACCGGGTCGACACCATCGTGCGCGAGCCGATGGATCTGTTGGGCGTGGGCGACACCGCGTCGCGCATTGAGCGGGTGGCCGAGCTGTTCGCGCTGGTGGGTCTGCGGCGCGACCAGATGGGGCTTTTCCCGCATCAGTTCTCCGGCGGGCAGCGGCAGCGCATCTCCATCGCCCGGGCGCTGGCCACCAACCCGTCGCTCATCGTCTGCGATGAGCCGGTCTCGGCGCTCGATGTCGCGATCCAGGCGCAGATCCTCAATTTGCTGGCGCGGCTGCGCGGCGAGCTTGGGCTGAGCTATCTTTTCATCTCGCATGACCTTGGGGTGATCCAGCAGATCTGCGACATGGTTGCGGTGATGTATCTGGGCCGGATTGTCGAAGAGGCGCCACGCGCCGCCCTTTTCAAGGCGCCGCGCCACCCCTACACCACCGCGCTTTTGGCCGCCGCCCCCTCGCTGCAACGGCGCAAAAGCCGCGGCTATGTTCGCCCCCAAAAGCTGACCGGCGATCCGCCCAGCCCGATCTCGCCGCCGCCTGGCTGCGCTTTTGCCAGCCGCTGCATCCGCGCCGAGGCCATCTGCCGCGAAACCATGCCGGTGCTGCAGCCGCATGGCGAGGCGCGCGTCGCCTGCCATTTTCCCAACTAAGCACTCCGCTCAGCGACGCGCCGCCCAACGAGGCGCTGAACCGGCAGCGCCGCGTCGGACGACCCGCCCCGCAAAGACCGGCCCCGCAAAGACCGGCGCCACGAAGACCGGCGCCACGGTGCAGGGTCAGGAGCGCCAATCGAGGATGGTCGACGCCGCGGCATCGGCGAAGGCTTTGGGCATGGCGTCATCCACGCGCGCGCGCATAATCGTGGAGAGGCCGAAGAGCAGATTGACGACCACACGCGCCTTCTCGTCGGGGTCCACCCCCGGCTTGGCCGACCCATCGCGCAGGGCGCGCAGCAGGATCGCGCGAAAGCGCATCTGGAGCGCTTCGAGATACTCGATGATCCGCGCGTTCACCGCGGCATCGCTGCGGTCAAACTCATTGACGCATGAGAGCAGCAGACAGCCATGCGCGCCGATCTCCGGCAGCCGGTCTGGCTCAGCCAAGCCCCGAACCCAGCCCGCCAGGTCCTCAAGGCATGTGGTCTCGGCATTTGGCAACCACTGCGACACCCGCTCTTCCAAATAGGCGTCGAGCGTTATGAGAAAGAATTTCGTTTTCCCGCCATAGCAGGTCTGCAGCGTGAAGCGGGTCAGCCCGGTCGATTTTTCAAGCTCCCGCGTGCTGGTGCCGGCAAAGCCCCGTCGCCAGAACACCGCCCGAGCGGCGCCGATGACGCTGTCGTGATCGGTTTTTCGGGTGCGGGACATCGCCGGCCTTGAGTTTCTAGCCATGTGGATAGTATCAATCTATCCACCTGCCTAGCATGCGCAAACGCCGCTCACAATGGGACGCCTTCGATGAACACAGCCGCCGTTCTGCTCGCCTTTGCCGGTTTGGGCGTCACGCTCGCCACGATCATCCTCTATCTGCGCACGATCCCACGCGGGACCGTTCCCGAGAAGGTCGGCGCATTCGCCCTGAAACTGGCCGTCGGGGTCGGGCTTGCGGCGGTCGCGATTTTCCTGGGCGTCACAGGCGCCGGATGGGCCGGGGCTTTGGTGTATGTGCCGGCCGGGCTTGCCATCCTGCTGGGGGCGTTCTTTCTGTGGCTGCTGCCGCAAAGAAAGCTGCCGCTGGGCGATATCACCGTCAAGACCGGCGACAGGATGCTGCCTTTTTCGGCGACCACCTCGGAGGGGGCGGCGTTTCACAGCGACGCGCTGGCCGGAAAACGGGTTCTGTTGAAGTTCTTCCGTGGCGGTTGGTGCCCCTATTGCGCGGCCGAGCTGACGGCGTTTGAGGACATGTGGGATGAGTTTGCCGAACATGGCGTTACGTTGCTCGCGCTGAGCAAGGATACCCCACAGGATGCGGCCGCGCATAAGGCGCGCGATGCGCTGCGCATGACGCTGCTCAGCGATCCCAAGCTCGCGGTGATCCGCGCCTATGGGGTGGAGCATCACAAGGCCTTCGGCCAGAACAGCGTCCCGAAAACGACCCTGGGCGGCGTTCCGATCGGCCTTGCGCCCTTCAGCTTTCGCGCCATGGCGATCCCCACCACGCTTTTGATCGATGAGGCCGGCATCATCCGGTGGATCGACCAGACCGAGGATTACCGCCTGCGCAGCAGCAAGGCGCGCGTGATGAATGCGGTCAAAGAGACGTTTGGCAGCTCTGTTCCCGCGCCATCCCTGGCGGCGGGGGAATAGGCCTGCCGGGTGCGTCCGGGCGCGCCTCGTCCCCGCGCCGCGGCCTGCCATGCGCAAGGGCCGGTCGTCAGCCGTAAAGCGCAAAGCTGCCCTCTTGCGCGACGAGACAGCAACCGCTCTCGGCCGCATGCTCGGTGCAGTCTGAGCCAGTCAGCAGCACCGGCCTGCGGCAGGTCTGCTTCCTCTCGCGGGTCTGACCGGCTGGACATCCCCTGCCCCCTCGTCTAGGCAAGCGCGAATTTCGGCAGAGGCGGGCGAGGACCTGCCAGCAGCGGAGGGACCGGGGATGCGCGTCTATTACGATCGCGATTGCGACATCAATCTGATCAAAGGGCTCAATGTCGCCATTGTGGGCTATGGCAGCCAGGGCCATGCCCACGCCCAGAACCTCAATGACAGCGGCGTGACCAATGTCGCGGTGGCGCTGCGCCCGGGCTCATCCTCGGCCGCCAAGGCCGAAGCGGCCGGGCTCAAGGTCATGTCCATCGCCGATGCCGCCGCCTGGGCCGATGTGATGATGATGGCCATGCCCGATGAGCTGCAAGCCGAGACCTATTATGCCCATATCCATGACAATCTGCGCGATGGGGCGGCGATTGCCTTTGCCCACGGCCTCAATGTGCATTTCAACCTGATCGAGCCCAAGCCCGGCGTCGATGTGATCATGATGGCGCCCAAGGGCCCCGGCCACACCGTGCGCGGCGAGTTCGTCAAGGGCGGCGGCGTGCCCTGCCTGGTCGCGGTGCACAACGATGCCTCGGGACGCGCGCTGGAGGTGGGCTTGAGCTATTGCGCCGCGATCGGCGGCGGGCGCTCGGGCATCATCGAAACCAACTTCCGCGAGGAATGCGAGACCGACCTTTTCGGCGAGCAGAGCGTGCTCTGCGGCGGCATGGTCGAGCTGATCCGCATGGGGTTCGAGACCCTGGTCGAGGCCGGCTATGCGCCCGAGATGGCCTATTTCGAGTGCCTTCATGAGGTCAAGCTGATCGTCGACCTCATCTATGAAGGCGGCATTGCCAACATGAACTACTCGATCTCCAACACCGCGGAGTTCGGCGAATATGTCTCGGGCCCCCGCATCCTGCCCTATGAAGAGACCAAGGCGCGGATGAAGGCGGTGCTCGACGACATCCAATCGGGCCGCTTCGTGCGTGACTGGATGCTGGAATGCAAGGCCGGCCAGCCCAGCTTCAAGGCGATCCGGCGCAACAATGACGCCCATCAGATCGAAGAGGTGGGCGAGAAACTGCGCGGCATGATGCCCTGGATCAAGGCCGGCGCGCTGGTGGACAAGGCCAAGAACTGACGCCGAGGCGTTGGGCCGCTGCGCAAAGCAGGCGGCCCGTTCAACCCGTCACAGATGCGTGCGCTGCGGCTGCGCCGATGTCGGGGTCAACGCGGGTTCGCGTCGACCGCTTCGCGGGCGATCCGCGGGATCGCGGCGCGGTGCATGCCCAGATCGGCCAGTTCGCGGTCGCTGAGCCGGCTGAGCTCGCGGCGCGTCTCACGGATTTGCCGCGCGCGGTCCTGCCTCACGGCGTGGTCTTCAAGGTAGCGGCCGATGCGCTGCAGAAGCGCGCTGTCGGCAAAAGCGATGCGTTTGATGCTGGTCGTGGTCATGGTCGTTCCTTTCAGGTTGGCATATGGCGCCCCCCTGACGCCTGGGCCGTTCCGGCTCCGTTCCCTTAGAGAGTTAGAGCGTGCCCGCAGCCTGAACCAGACACGGAGA
>JBCBKN010000091.1:0-13123 GCA_038521775.1 Pseudomonadota bacterium
CCCAGATCACCGCAACGGGCGATCCGCTGCGCGAGACGGAAAGGCTCCGCGCATCGCCCGTTGCTACCCCGGCGCGATAGCGCCAAACCAACCGTCAGGCTCCAGTTGCCCGTGGATGATCAGTGGGGGTCACAGCAAACGAATGACGGCTTGGCGGCGAAAGCGACGCCGCGCCGCGCCCGATCCGTACCGGAATCTGCTTCAGCAGTCTTCCGGTGAAGAGGAATCGGACCGATGGAAACTACTCTGCCCTGTGGAGACCCTATCATTACTTTGTATTGATAGCGTCGACACCGCCCATTACATCGCCGCTTTGGTTTCCGAGGAAACCAGAGTCTATAAACCCACCTTCTGGAATTGGGCCTCGCAACTCTTTATGATCAGGAACGCTAAACTGAGTACAATAACGTCTGTAGATGTACCGGGGAGCAGCCATTCCGCGGCCCCACTCTTCTAGAATCTGTCCCCAGCTCTCGCGTTGAACTTCGACAAGTGGAAGCAGATTCATTTTCAGTTTTTACCTTTCAGTGGACTGCTAATTCGACGGTTCATTTCGATTTAGAAGCGATGGTCGGCGCACTGAAGGCAGGTGATTCCTTGGCTGCGCCACATTTCAACCACGCCCGCCCGATCATCAGCAACAAACAATGGCAAACGATCTTCTGCCCTCAATGAGAGCAGCATCTCGTGCTTTGCAATCTTGTCGCTTCTGTGATCTCCGTCATCGCACATCAGCAGTCTTTCGAGCGGAATGTCATTCTCTGCAGACTATTTCAGCGTGGTTTCCCTGTACCTCTCAGGCCTCGCTGTTACGACAAAGACATCAAACTTACCGGATTCAAGGAGCGTCCTGTAGAGTGTCACGATAAGCGTGTTCGGTATTTCGTTGCGATGTGAGGTAAAAGTTGCAACGGAGGCTGCCGACACTCGATCGGATCATGGCTCAGATTGCCGGCGATTCGAGACCATGGTCGGACACCGAAATGGAAAGCCGCCCTTCGGCTGACTTCAGTGAGCAGCGCGCAGAAGCCCAGAGCATGGTTGCCATGTCGCTCGCATATGAGAGCTTTCAGTGCGCAGAAATGGGCCTTCAGGAACCGCGTTGAGCGTTGGCAAACTAGAACACTACCGTCTGATATGTTTCATCTGCCTTCAACCAAACCAATGAAATATAGGCTTTTCCCGCGAAGGGCCGCTCCCCGAACAAGCCCGGCGTCAAGGTCCGATCATTGCCTCGATCTTGGCAAGAAAGCTGTCATGATCCGGGGTGCCTTCGGCGGAATAGTGGAAATTCTTGAAGTTCCCGGTCAGCTCGGTGAAGAACTTCCGCGCCGCCGCCTTGTCCTCAAAGCGCCGCTTGCTCTCCACGATGCGGATCACCAGCGCAAGGACGAGTTGCTGGCGCGGCAGCGGCACGCTGGCATCGACCGCGTCGAACGCATCTTGCTGAAGATAGACCATATCGACCAGGAGCGCCTTTTGATTCGTGGTGAAATCGGCCATCGAGACGCCTTCCTCGCCGGTCACCTGCATCATCTGCGCGATCTCTTCGCCACGCTCCAAAAGCGCCTGCAAACGCCGCACGTTGTCGGTCCAGCCCGCCTCAACCTCGCGGTCAAACCAGGATTGCAACTGATCCCGGTAGCGCGACCAAGAGGTCAGCGGGTCGACCGCGGGATAGAACCGCTTATAGGCACGGTCGGCCGACAGCCCGAGGAAGCATTTGACCGTTGAGAGGGTGGCCTGGGTGACCGGCTCGTCGAAATTGCCGCCCGCGGGTGACACGGTGCCGATCATGGTCAGGCTGCCCTGGGCCCCGTCATTGGAAACGATCACCCCGGCGCGCTCATAAAGCCCCTTGATCGAGCTTTCCAGATAGGCCGGAAACCCCTCCTCGCCCGGGATCTCCTCCAGCCTGCCCGAGGTTTCGCGCATCGCCTGCGCCCAGCGCGACGTGCTGTCGGCGATCAGGAGCACATTGAGCCCCATCTGGCGGTAATACTCGCCCAGAGTGACACCGGTGAAGATCGATGCTTCGCGCGCAGCCACAGGCATCGAAGAGGTGTTGCAGATGATGATCGTGCGATCCATCAGGCTGCCGCCGGTTTCAGGATCGCTCATCTTGGGAAATTCGGTGATCGTTTCGACCACTTCGCCGGCGCGCTCGCCGCAGGCCACGATCACCACGATGTCGACCCGGGCGTTCCGGGCCACAAGGTTCTGCAGGACCGTCTTGCCGGCGCCGAACGGGCCGGGAATGCAGGCCGTGCCGCCGCGGGCGATGGGAAAGAAGGTGTCGATCAGACGCTGCGAGGTCAGCACCGGCTCGTCGGGATAGGTCCGCCGCGCCGTCGCACGCTTCAAAAGCGGTGTCGCCAGCGGCCGGCGCACGGGCCATTTCTGCAGCAGGGTGATCGCGCGTTCAGCACCGGTTTCGTCAGCAACCCGCGCGACCTCCTCATCCACCCGGACGCTGTTTTCCTGGATCCAGACCACGCGGTGCCGGCCGACCCAGCTGTTGGGCAGCATGATCTTATGGGTGAACCGGCCTTCGGGCACGGTTCCGATCGGATCGCCGGCGACCAGCTCGGCGCCCAGTTTCACGGTTGGCGTGAAGGACCAGCGGCTGTCGCGGTCAAGCGCGTCGACCGCCGCACCGCGCGGCAGAAAGATGCCATGCGCGGCAGAAAGGCTGTGCAGCGGCGCCTGAAGCCCGTCAAACACGCGCCCCAAAAGGCCGGGGCCAAGCTCAACCGACAAGAGCGCGCCGCTTTGCGTCACGCCATCGCCGACCGCAACGCCGGTGGTGCTCTCATAGACCTGGGCATCGGCGACCCCGTCGCGCACCCGCAAGACCTCGGCCTTCAACCGCTCCTGCCGGCCATCGGGACTGGGCGCGCTGGGCAGAATGTAGACGACCTCGTTCTTGGTCAGCCGGCCCGGCTGGCCGTCGGCGGTCTTTGCCGTTTCGATCTGCACCAGATCATCCTGCACCGCCACCACATGGGCGGTGACATGATCGGATGCAGTGCCGCTTTGCGGGGCGGGGTCAGCTTGCGCGGGCATCTACGGCTCCCTTCATGTCAGGCGGTGGACCATCGGCCAGCGCCGCATCGGCCAGCGCGTCGAACCGGGCCGAGGCCGCCTTTGCATCGAGACGCGCCCAGCGGTCGAAGATGTTCCATTTGAGCACGTAGAGCGCGACCGCCTCGAAATCGAACTGATGCGCAGTGCCAAAGCGCTGAAGCTGGCCAAAGGTCACTTGCAGGATATGACGTTCGAGCTTCTTGGGCGCCTGCGCGGCGATCAGCTCTGCGGCTTCGGGGACCCAGGGCAGATGCCGGCCCAGCTTAAAGGCCGGGTCGGACCAGTTCTGAACGATGCGGCGGGTCAGCCGCCCATAGGCATTGGGCGCGACCGGTGCGGGATGGCCCTGGGCGCGCTGGCGCAAGGCCGCCATGACCTGCCGCAGGTCGATCCGTTCGCGCAGTGCGGCCTGTAGTGTGGGCTGCGGAATCTGGGTGAGCGCCGCATCGATCCTGCGCTGTGCTGCCTCGCCGGTCGCCGACATCGCATAGGACCGCCAGCTCAACACCCCCTCGACGATCGCAAGCACCGCGGCTTCCTCCGTGCTGAGCACACGCAGCCGTTTGTCGAGCCGCAGGCGCGACATCGGCGGTTGCTTGGCAAAGAACAGCCGCTCGGAGCTGGGCAGGCTGGCCATAAGGGCCACATATGCGTCGCGCCCGGCCATGCGCTAGCGGATCACGCCGTCCATTACGGCCCGGAAGCGGGGCTGCAGATAGCGCATCAGCAGCGCCGCAATCGCCTCGTCGGAAAGATCGACGGTCAGATCCTTGTCCGCAAGCCTGGCCCGCAGACCGACGCCCAGCGTTTCATCGGCGTAAAACTCCACACCGTCTTTCAGCCTGTCTCGGGCAAGCCCGAGCGCAAAGCGGCTGAGCGCGCCGCTGCGGATATCCTCGGGGTCGCTGCTGATATTCGCGCCGGTCCGCAGGCTTGCGGGCAGGATGATCTCGGTGTTCTCGCCGATGCCCGAGGCCTCGCGCGCAGCGCCCACCAGCTCCAGGATCATCCGCTCAAGCATGTCGGGCTCGGCCACCGTGCTGGTGACCATGCGCCGCACATCGGCCTCAAGCTGTGAGATCAGATCCGACTTCATGGTCATGATCGCGTCGCGCATGGCGATCTGCAGGGCTTCGCGCCCCGCGGCCTCATAGGTCTCGGCATCGCGCTTGGCCTGGGCGCGCAGGCTGTCAGCCTCGCGCCGTGCCGCGGCCAGAAGTTCGGCGGCCGTGCTTTCTGCCTCGGATTTCAGCCGCGCCGCCTCGGCCCGTCCTGCCTCCACGCCATCGCTGCGCAGCTTGTCGATCAGCGCATCGACATTGTGCGCGACCGGGTCGGGTGCCGCCATCAGCCGGCCCCTCCAATACCGGCGCTGACCACCAGCGCAAAGACGAACGCAAAGACGCCGAACCCTTCGATGATCGCCGCCGGCGCCAGCGAGAGCCCGAAGATCTCGGGCTTTTCCTTTGAGGCATTGATCGCCGAGGCGCAGGCCCGGCCCTGCCAGATCCCGCAATAGAGAAGGGCAATGCCCGACAGCGCCCCCACGCCGAAAAGCCCGCCCGCATTCTCGGGCGTGATCTCGCGGTTGAGGGTGAACATGATCACGATGCCATAGATCACGAAGGTCGACGGGAAGGCTGAGATGCCGACAAACCGGCCATAGCCGCCTTCGGTCTCCAGCATTGCACCGATGCTGGCCTGGCCGGCGATTGCACAGCCCACGGCGCTGGCAATGGCACCCAGCGCGACCGGCGCATAGACCCCGATCCATCCAAGGAAGATTGCAAGTTCGCTCACTCCGGCACCTCCTGGCGGGCAAAGGGACGGAAGGCGACGCCCTCCTCCGGCAAGCCCCATTTGTAAAATTCGATGTAGTTGAGCCGCAGCCCATGCACGACGCCGCTGAGCAGGCCGAGCGCGAAGTTGAGAACATGCCCGACGATCAGGATCAGCGCGGCGAGCAGGAGCCCCAGCCCGGGCAGTGCGTCGACCACGCTGACCGCAAGGCTGTTGAAGGTCAGCGCCAGCGAGGCCGAGGCGAGGCCGAGCGCAAAGAGCCGCATATAGCTCAGTACATCGCCAAAGGCGCCCATGATCGAGGTGAGCTGGCGCGCCCCGTCGAGCAGCCGCCAAAGCCAGTCGGTCCAGCGCTCGATCGGCCGGTCGCTGCTGAAGAGCAGGATCAGGACCAGCCCCGCACCGACCGCGACCAGCCCCACCGGCCCCACGCCCAGCCAGTATCCAAGCCCGCCCAGGATGCCCGCGATCCAGCCCAGATGCGCGATCGCCGAGGGTCGTCCGCGCAGGCTCCACGCGTTCATCGCGTTGGCCAGCACGATATGGATGACGCCGATGATGATCGAGAGCCGCATCATGCTGTCGAAATCGTTGAGATCAATGACCTTGAGGCCCGCAAGCAGCGTGCCCTCGGGCGGCGCGGCGCCGAAATAGCTGCCGATCAGCGCGCCATAAAGGATCGTGGCCAGCGCATTCACCAGCCCCAGCCGGCGCCAGGACCGGGCGCGGGCCGAACCGGCCATGCGCGACCAGAAAAGGAGCAACCCGCCCAGAATGACCGCGCCATAGCCGGCATCGGCAATGATCATCGCAAAGAAGATCGCAAAGGAGCCCATGATCACGATGCTGGGATCCCAGCTGCGATAATGCGGGGTCTGGTAGAACATCGCCAGATCGACACCCGCGGTCTCCTCGACCGGCCGTTCCAGCAGCGTGGGCGGCGTTTCGCTCCATCGCGGCGGGACGATTGTCACGGCCAGGAGCATCCGGTCGGCGAGGGCCATCAGCGCATCCAGGCGGTCTTCGGGCACCCAGCCTTGCAGCGCAAAAAGCGCGTCGTCGTCACGGGTCTGCTCCTGGGCAAAGGCGAGCTCGGCCCGGGTGAAGGCGGCCGACAGGTCGTCGCGCAAGAGTGTGATCGAGCGCGTCATCTCGCTGCGCTCGGCCTGCAGGGCCTCAAGCGCAATTTCAACGTCCTCAAGCTGGTCTTCCAGCGCCGAGAGCGGCAGCGCGCCCATATGCACCCTCGGCACTGGCAGCACCTCCGGGTCGGGTTCGTCAGCGGCAATCAGCACCACGTAGTCGAGGCCATCGACCGTCTTGATGACCGCCCAGGGTGGCAGCTCGGCATGCTCCAGCGCCGCGCGATGCTTGATGGGCAGGCGGTAGAACCAGAGACGCTGGCCGCTCAGATCGCCTTCGGCCGGAAAGGTGATCTCGCCCCAAGGCCGCACCGCCGCGATCCGGTGGCGCAGGAAGTCGCGCCGGTCCTCGGTCTCCCGGATGCGCTTTCGCAGATCCAGCACCTGTGCCACGAACGCCTCCACATCGAAGGTCGGATCGCGGCGGATCTGCCGGCGGCGCAGAGGCACATTGGTGAGAAACCGCAGCGCGGTCAGGGCGTCTTCGGCCTCGCGGCGGGCGGCCCGCTCCGGCTCGTCGGGCGGTGGGCGCAGCGGGATGAGATGCAGGCAGCCCAGCGTCTGAAGCGCGGTCAGCGCTTCGGTCTTCAGCCCGATCGGCCCGGCCAGGGTCACCTTTTTGAGCGGCGCGATGCTCATGCCGCGGCCCGCTTTCGCTTGGCGATCTTGGAACGGGTGACCGCCGACATCGTCTCTTCATTGAGATGGATGCGGATGCGCTTGATATTGGCCTCGGTCCGCGGGACCAGCACCTTCTCAAAAAGGTTGACCCGCTGGGTGATCGTCTCGACCGCCTTCTGCAAGATGGCGCGGCGCTCCTGCGCGATCTCGACCTGCAGTCGCGCGGTCAGCATCTCCTTGAGCAGCCGGGCGACCTCATCGACCCAATGCGGCTTGGCCAGCGGCGAATAGGGTGCGACCTCCACCTCGATCTCGGCCAGGACAGGCAGCGACACCCCGGCGACATTCTCGGTTGCGCGCCGGCAGGCCGTCAGCCGTGCAAGCCCGTCCAGCGTGACCTCCTCATTGGCCAGCATCGGCAGATCCTCGCCAACCTGTGCCGACAGCGCGGCCACAATGGCGCGCGCCGCCTCAAGATCGGTGCGGGCCTTGGCGGCAGCCGCCATAAGCTGGCGGCGCTTGAGGTCCAGCGAGGGCAGAAAACGCCGGTAGGATTTCAGATGCGCCGTTTCCCGGGCCAGCGAGGATTTATTGAGCTGCAACCGCGCCATCGCCCGCCCCCGCCTGGTTCTTGGGAAAATACTTCTCCACCAGCGCCGCTTTCATCAGCAGCTCTTCGGGCTCAAAACACTCCGCCATGGTTTGCCAGCACAGATCCAGCGCCTCCTCCAGCGGGATCGCGACCTCGATATCCATGAAACGTTCGCGAAAGAGCGCCCCGAATTTCAGGAGTTTTTCGTCATAGTCCGACAGATCGAAGGCCATTGCCTGCTTCTGCGCCGCGTCCCGGGCACCGGAATAAAACCGGATCATGGTGTTCATGACCTGGCCGTGATCCTCGCGCGTGACCTTGCCGATCACGTTCTGCTTGAGGCGCGACAGGCTGCCGAACGGGTCGATCACCCCGCTGTGCAGATAAAACTGCCCTTCGGTGATGTAGCCTGTGTTGTCGGGCACGGGATGGGTGATGTCATTGCCCGGCATGGTGGTTGCGGTCAGGATGGTGACCGAGCCGCCCTTGTCATAGCTGCAGGCCTTCTCATAGCGCCGCGCGAGCTGCGAGTAGAGATCGCCCATATAGCCGCGGTTGGAGGGCACACGCTCCTGGCTGATGCCCACCTCCTTCATTGCATCGGCATAGGCGGTCATGTCGGTCATCAGCACCAGAACCCGCTTGCCCTCCTCGACCGCGAATTTTTCAGCCACCGCAAGGGCCATATCCGGCACCAGCAGCCGCTCGACCAGCGGATCGGAGGCCTGGTTGACGAACATCACCGTGCGGGCAAAGACGCCCGCATCCTCAAAGCTTTTGCGAAAGACGTAATAGTCGTCAAAGACCAGCCCCAGCCCGCCGAACACCACCACATCGGCATCGGCCTGAATGCCGATCCGGGCCAGAAAGCGGTTATAGGGCTCGCCCGAAACCGAAAAGATCGGGATCTTCTGGCTCTCCACCAGGCAATTGAAGACGTCGATCATCGGCACATCGGTGCGGATGATCTTGGTGGGCACCGAGCGTTCGACCGGATTGACCGACGGCCCGCCAATGGTGATCTTGGGGTCCGAGGAGAGGTCGGGGCCGCCATCGATCGGCACCCCGGAGCCGTCAAACACCCGCCCCAGAATGTTGCGCGAGTAAGGCGCCTGCATCGGGTGGCCCAGAAAGGTGGCCGTCGCCCCGGTCGAGACGCCCTTGGTGCCCGAAAAAACCTGTATTGTGACGATCTCGCGCGAAATGCCGATCACCTGGGCCAGCGATTTGGTGTGATCGACGGTTTCGACCACCGCCAGATCCCCCAGCCGCACCACGATGTTGCTTTCGGGCTCGGCCACAACGCGCAGCTTGAGGGTGTCGCCGACAATTTCCAGGATCTGCGAATAGCGTAGGATGTCGCGCACCATCGGCCCTGCCTCCTAACCCAGCTTCATCTCAGGCAGATCATCGGGAATGATCAGCGGCGTTGCCGTGGCCGTCTGCACGGCATCGGCGGTGATGCCCGGCGCGCATTCGCGCAAAACCAGCCCTGCATCCGTGGGCTCGATCACCGCCATCTCCGTCACGATCAGATCCACCCGGCGGGTCGCGGTCAGCGGCAGATCGCATTCGATCACGATCTTCGGCCGGCCCTTTGCGGTGTGCACCATGGCCACGATCACGCGCCTTGCACCGGCGACCAGATCCATCGCCCCGCCCATGCCCGGCACCATCTTGCCCGGCACCATCCAATTGGCCAGCCGGCCCGCGGCATCGACCTGCAACCCGCCCAGCACCGTCATGTCGAGATGCCCGCCACGGATCAGCCCAAAGCTCATGGCGCTGTCGATGGATGCCGCACCGGGCACGGCGGTGACAAAGCCACCGCCCGCATCGGTCAGATCAGGATCCTCCATCCCTTCAGGCGGGCGGGCGCCCAGGCCGATCACCCCGTTCTCGGCCTGAAAGAAGACATTCACGCCGGCGGGCAGAAAGCTTGCCACCATGCTGGGCAGACCGATGCCCAGATTGACCAACGTGTCGGGCCGGATCTCCTGCGCCGCGCGCCGGGCGATGATCTCCTTTGCCTCCATCACGCGGCCCGCTCCAGAAGATGGTCGACCAGCACCCCGGGGGTTTTCACCGCATCGGGCGGGATCACGCCGACCGGCACGATCGTGGCGGGTTCGGCGATGACGCAATCGGCCGCCATTGCCATGATCGGGTTGAAGTTATGCGCGGTCAGCGAGTAGTCGAGATTGCCGACATAATCGGCCTGATGGGCCGCGATCAGCGCGACATCGCCGCGGATCGGCCGCTCCAGAAGATAGGGGGTTCCGTCCACCTCCACGATGTCCTTGCCCGCCTCCACCGGCGTGCCGATGCCGGTTGCGGTCAGCACGCCGCCCAGCCCAACCCCGGCGGCCCGGATCCGCTCGACAAGCGTGCCCTGGGGGCAAAGTTCAACATCGATCTCGCCTGCGATCATCTTCTGCTGGGTCTCAGGGTTCAGCCCGATATGCGAGGTGATGAGCGCCGAGACCGCACCCGCCGTCACCAGCCTGCCAATGCCGATGCCGGGGCGCGCGGTGTCGTTGCACACCACCCGCAGGTTGCGCACGCCACGCGCAACAAGCGCGTCGATCAGACGGTGCGGGCTTCCCACCCCCATGAAGCCGCCGATCAGAACTGTCGCCCCGTCAGGCACCAGCGCGGCGGCCTCATCCGGCCCGATTGCGTGTTTCACGGCATCCCCTCACGATGTGAGTCGCAGGCTTGGCCAAGCGGTTTGGCCAAAAATTGCTGCGCTTGCTAATGCTTCAGCGAGATTATTGTGCACCGCAGCCAGATTACAAGTGCAAATAAAATGCAGTTAATGTCCGTTAATCTGACAATCAAAATTCCACGAATCACATGGAGTTTGAGTCGTTTCCAGTGTACATGAATCATACTCAAGTCGAAATGAGAACAATCTCCGAAGTTCAACTTGCGGAGGGTGAAACATGTTTTCACTTGCTGGAAAGAGGATTCTGGTTGTTGGGGTTGCCAACGATCAGTCAATTGCCTGGGGCTGCGCGAAAGCTTTTAAGTCACAGGGCGCACAGCTTGCCTTGACCTACCTCAATGAGAAGGCCGAACGCTTTGTCCGGCCGCTTGCCGAAGAGCTCGATGCGGAGATCATCGCGCCGCTTGATGTGGGCGATCCTCAGCAGATGGACGCCCTTTTTGACACCATCACCGCACGTTGGGGGGCGCTTGACGCGCTGCTGCACGCGGTTGCGTTCTGCCCCAAGGAGGATCTGCACGGCCGGGTTGTGGACTGCTCGGCCGAAGGGTTCGGCCTGGCCATGGATGTGTCGGTGCATTCCTTCCTGCGCCTGATCAAACATTCCGAACCGCTGATGCCCAATGGCGGCACCTGCATGACCGTCAGCTTTTACGGCGCTGAGAAGGTCGTCGAAAACTACAACATCATGGGCCCCGTGAAATCGGCGCTCGAAGCGGTCACGCGCTATGCCGCGGCCGAGCTGGGCGGCAAGGGCATCTCGGTACACGCGCTCTCACCGGGCCCGCTGAAAACCCGTGCCGCCAGCGGCATCGATCACTTCGACAAAATGCTCTCTGATGCGGCCGAGCGCGCCCCGACCCATCAGCTCGCAACCATCGAGGACGTTGGCGCCTATGCGGCCTTCCTGGCCAGCGCCGAGGCCGCCAATGTCACCGGCGGCGTTCACCCCATTGACGGCGGCTACAGCATCGTGGGCTGAGCCTTTCCAACACAGGATGTAGACCCATGACCCAACCCGTCAGCTATTCGCAATTCACCAAGCCGCGCGCCGATGCCCAAGCGCTCACAACCCAGCTTGCGCTGGCCCGCATGTCGGCTGAACGGCATCTGGAGCGCGCGCGCTCGGATGCCGAAACGCGCTCATCACGCATGATCGACGGGCTGAGCGGCCTTGCCATGGCGATGGCCCAGGATCCGGGCACCCTTCTGGATGCCTGGTCCTCCTATTGCACCGACATGATGCAGCGCAGCGTGCTGACGCTCGACGCCCTGCGCAAAAGCGGCGACAATTTTCTGGAGCATCAGGCCGCCGGCATCCCGCCGCTGATGATCTATGATTATGAGACGCTGATTGACGGGCGCGACCTGCCGCGGCCCTGCAACTATATGCTCCTGAGCCTGGTTCAGCCCCAGCATATGCGCGACCGGGGCATGGAGACGGATCCCGCAAAGCGCCCCGTCATGATCATCGATCCGCGTGCGGGGCATGGGCCCGGGATCGGCGGGTTCAAGCCCGACAGCCAGGCCGGCATCGGTCTGCGCCACGGCCACCCGATCTATTTCGCGGCGTATCGGCCGGAACCCGAGGGCGATCAGACGCTTGCCGATGTCGCCCGCGCCGAAGCCGCGTTCCTGCGCGAGATCCGGCGCCGGCATCCCGACGCGCCGGCACCGCTGGTCATCGGCAATTGCCAGGGCGGCTGGGCCACGGCGATACTGGCAGCGCTCAACCCCGATCTTGTCGGCCCCGTCGCTTTGGTGGGCTCGCCCATGTCCTATTGGTCGGGCCTCATCGGGCAGGATCCGATGCGCTATACCGGCGGCATTGTCGGCGGGGTGACGGCTGCGCAGATGGTCTCGGATCTCGGTGGCGGGCGCTTTGACGGCGCCAATCTGGCGCTCAATTTCGAACTGCTCAATCCGGGGCGGAATTGGTTTCGCACCTATTACGATCTCTTTGCCGGGATCGATGCCAAGTCCGAGGCCCGGTTCCTGGATTTCGACCGCTGGAACAGCGGCTTTTTCGTGCTCAACGGCACCGAGATGCGCTGGCTTGTCGACAATCTCTTCATCGGAAACCGGCTTGCGGCCAACCAGGCGCAGATCGAACCCGGCCAGCCGATCGACCTGAAGGCCATTCGCACGCCGATCATTGTCTTTGCCAGCCATGGCGACAACATCACGCCGCCTCAGCAAGCGCTGAACTGGATCGTCGACACCTATGCCGACGAGACCGAAATCGAGATCTGCGGGCAGCGGATCCTCTATGCCTTGCATGAGGAGGTCGGGCATCTGGGCATCTTCGTCTCATCGGCGGTGGCGCGCAAAGAGCATACCGAGTTCGGCGCCACGCTTGAGCTGATCGAGGCGCTGCCGCCCGGTCTTTATGAGCTGAAGATCGAGGATGCCGAGGGCGACGATCACGACCGCCGCTACACCGTTGACATTGTCCGGCGCCGCATGGCCGATATTCTGGCGCTGGGGGATGGGCGACAGGAGGAGCCGGGATTTGCCGCGGTGGCACGCATGTCCGAGATTGTGTCCGAGGTCTATGACGCAACCCTCGGGCCGGTTCTGCGCGCGGCCTCCACGGGGCCGATGCCAACCGAGCTGCGCCGGCTCCATCCGCTGCGCCTGCGCCGGGAGCTTGCCGCGTCGACCAACCCGGCCATGGTCGCAGCGACGGCCTGTGCCGATGAAATCCGGTCCGAACGCAAACCCGCCGCGGCCGACAATCCGTTCCTGCTGGCCGAGCGGTTCTGCGCCGACATGATCGAGCAGAGCTGGAATATGTGGCGCGACAGCCGCGAGCTGTTCTTTGAGACCGTGTTCCTGGCCGCCTACACCAACCCCTTGGCCGTGGCCTTCGGGGGGCCCAACCTTTTGAAGCGCAGCCAGGCCCAGCCCAATGAGCTGCGGGCGCTTCCGGAGGTGCAGGCGGCACTGTCGCGCCTTGATGCGGGCGGCCTTGCCGAAGCGGTGATCCGGCTGATGATCCTGATCGGCGATGCCGCGGGCACCGCCCCCCGCGAGGCGGTCGCGCGCTGGGCGGAGATCTTTGCCTCCAAGCCGCCCTTTGCGCAGCTGAGCGCCGAGGAGCGCGAGCGTCTGATCCGTGAGCAGACGCTGATCGTGCGCTTTGAGCCGGAG
>JBCBKN010000092.1:0-13104 GCA_038521775.1 Pseudomonadota bacterium
AATTCGGTCGAGCTGGTCGGGTTGGATCATCGCGCGCAGAGATGGCCCTGGCGCCTGACCAGGTCAAGCACTTGTCGGCAGACGCAGAAATGCGTGCTAGTGTTTCGGGATGAATCGCCCATTTGTCTTTCGATCCGCCAGTATCTGGGGCGCCGCAGCCTTTGCCCTGTTTGCAGCCCCGGGCCTGCTGGCGGCCGAGGCCGACGCCGAGGCCGTAACAGTTTCGGCCCCTGAAACAGCCCAAACCGGCCCCGACTGCGTGTGCCGCGACACGAGAGGCGATGAGGTCGAGGTCGGCCGGCTTGCCTGCCTGACCATCAATGGACGCGAGTTCACCGCGCTCTGCGACATGGCGCGCGGTCAGAACAACACCATCTGGCGCCGCCAGCATGATGGCTGCGCATCCCAGCCGATGTCATTCGACGGGGGTGGTGTCGTCTTCGTCGCCGGGGGGTGAGGCGGCCGGGCGGCGTGGATCCTCGGGCGGCTCGGCCACCTGGGTTGCACCATCGGGCGTGATCGGGTCGGGCTCGGCCGGGTCGGTGATCGCCTCAATCGGATCCGTAACCCCGTCAGCGTCTTCTTCTGGATCGCTCGGCTCCCGCGCCGGAGGGGCATCGGATTCCAGCGGGGACAGCGCCTCAAGCCAGCCCAGGATCCGTGCCCGGTTCACCCCCATATCGCCATAGCCAAACCGCGCGCGCGCAAAGATCGACAGGGTCGAACGGCCATCATCCAGCGCGATCACCCGCACGGAGATGTAGTCGGGAAACTTTAACCGCGGCGTGCGCTGCACATAGGTCATCCACAGATCCGTGGGCTGGCCGGCAATGCGTCGCGTATCGCGCTGGCGCAGCACGAATTCATCAAGCGCGCGGGCCAGATCCTCGGCCGACACACCATAGGCCGGGGCTTCGTCATCGACCGGGGCCGTCTGCACCCGGCGCGGCCCGATGCGGTAAAAATTCGGCGTTGGCGGGTTGGCCACGGCCATCGGGTCGACATGCCATTTCTCAATCGGCGTGTGCCGCACCGTGCGGATCATATAGACCGCAACTCCGCTCAACAGCAGGGTTCCAAGAATGATTGTGAAAACAATAAAGCGCATTTATTCGGCCGCCATCTCCGCCTTGCGAATCTCATCTGCCCGCGCCTCGACGAGCTCAACTATGTGGTCGATCATCTGGTCATTGTCTTTCTTGTGGTCCTGTTTTCCGGCCAGATAGACCATGCCCGACCCCGCCCCGCCGCCGGTGAACCCGATATCGGTCATCAGCGCCTCGCCGGGGCCATTGACCACACAGCCAATGATCGAGAGCGTGATCGGGGTCTGAATATGTCCCAGCCGCTCTTCCAACACGCCGACGGTCTTGATCACGTCAAACCCCTGCCGCGCACAGGAGGGGCATGAGATGATGGTCACGCCGCGATGCCGCAAACCCATCGATTTGAGGATCTCAAAGCCGATCTTCACCTCTTCGACCGGATCGGCCGACAGGCTGACCCGCAGCGTGTCACCAATGCCCATCCACAAAAGATTGCCCAGACCGATGGCGGATTTGACCGTGCCGGAGACAAAGCTGCCCGCCTCGGTGATGCCCAGATGGATCGGCGCATCGCAGGCCTCGGCAATGCCCTGATAGGCGGCGGCGGCCAGAAACACATCCGAGGCCTTCACGCTGACCTTGAACTCGTGAAAATCATTGTCCTGCAGCAGGCGCATATGGTCGAGCGCGCTTTCGACCATCGCCTCCGGACAGGGCTCGCCGTATTTCTCCAGAAGATGTCGCTCCAGGCTTCCGGCATTGACGCCGATGCGGATCGAGCAGCTATGGTCGCGGGCCGCGCGCACGACCTCGCGCACCCGTTCGGGCGAGCCGATATTGCCCGGGTTGATGCGCAGGCAGGCCGCACCGGCCTCGGCAGATTCGATCGCGCGACGGTAGTGGAAATGGATGTCGGCCACGATCGGCACGGGCGAGGATTTGACGATGTCGGCCAGCGCGGCACTGCTCTCCTGATCGGGCACCGAAACGCGCACGATGTCAGCGCCGGCCTCGGCGCAGGCTGCAACCTGTGCGATGGTCGCTGCGGCATCGCGGGTGTCGGTGTTGGTCATGGTCTGCACCGAAATCGGTGCATCGCCGCCGATCGGCACGGGCCCGACATGGATCTGACGGCTCGCCCGTCGTTCGATGCTTCGCCAGGGGCGGACTGCATTTAGCATGAACTTTCTCCTCGCAGCCATGCGGGCCGGCAGGCCAGGCGACGCTTCAGTCGATCACTGGGCAGAAGATAGGCAATCGCGCGCGGATTGTCATGCCGTGCGGCGC
Organism: Pseudomonadota bacterium; assembly: GCA_038521775.1. Classification (GTDB taxonomy): domain Bacteria; phylum Pseudomonadota; class Alphaproteobacteria; order Rhodobacterales; family Rhodobacteraceae; genus J013. The sequence continues at coordinate 2,334 of JBCBKN010000092.1, forward strand.
CAGCGCAGCCCCTCTGCGTGATCACTCCGTTGCGCTTTGCGTGTCCTCCGCGGCCTCGGGCAATCGAGCGCTTTGCGAAATGATCCCCGCGGTAAACGCGGTGTCCTCGGCCTTTGGCCAGGATGCCGAAATCTCGTTTGCGGTCAGGGCGACCCGCCGCGCGATGCTCGCCCCGGTGCCGAGCGGACCGAACACGGTGTTGCCGACGCGCAGATAGACCGCACCCGCATTTCCGGCGCGCAGCATGGGCGCATCGAGGGTTTCGGGCACCTCGTAACTCTCGCCGGGTTTGAGGATGCGTTCAAAAACCACAGTGTCGTCGGCAAGGAACACACGCACCCACGCATCGTCCCGCGCGACGACAGTCACGGTCCTGTCGGTGCTGGGCAGGCCCGGCCCGTCCGACGCCGTCGAAAGCGGCACCCCATCCGGTGCCGCGCGCATGCGTGCCCCCGGTACGGGCGGTGCATCGCTGTCGGTGGCCTCGTCGCGCGGTGCAAAGGCGCCATAGCGGTCGGGGTCGATGGCCGCAATCGGACCGTCGCGCCGCTCCAAACTCGGCGGCTGCAGGTTGGGGGCGTAGAGCTCATGCAAGGCCAGACCGTTCGGCGTGGGCGCGGGCGTCGGGCTGGGCTGCACCGGGTCGGGCACCGGTGCGCGGGGCGCGCGGGCCACATCGACCACGACGGGCGCCTGCGCGACCGGCTCAAAGGCAATGCGTTGAATGTCGCGCAGAACGTACCATCCGCCATAGCCGAGTGCGGCGATCAGCCCGCACAAAAGCAGCACCGATCCCAGTCCCGAAAGGGCTGCCAGCGAAATCGCCGGCCCGCTGCTTCGCAGGAACCGCGCCTTGCCCAGCATCTCGTCCTGCTCGCGGCGCGCGGCCGTGGCAATCGGTGCACCCCGCGCCGAACCTCGCGCCGCACCCTGCGCCGCACCCCGCGCCGCACGGAGACGCCCGCGCGGGTCGGTGAGGGTCGCATTGACCCCCTGGAACCCGGACTCGGCACAGAACCGGTCGTAGATCTCATCGGCATCGCGCCCCAGATACCGCGCATAGGCCCGGACATAGCCGGCGACATAACCGCGGTTGGGAAACACGGTCGCATCGCAGTTTTCGATGGCATCAATATAGGCGGCCTTGATCTTCAACTCGCGCTGAACATCGAGAAGTGACTTGCCGCGCGAAGCCCGTTCGCCGCGCAAATCGTCGCCGAGCTTGACCTCGTAGGAGTCAAACCCGCGCAGGATGATTTCCGTCCCGTCCCTCATCCTCTGCTCGTCGCCCCTTGTCGGCATTTCGTCGCGCCGACCGAATTCCCCGTGCCCATGCGCCTGTTCCGCTGTCCGCGTGTTTCCGGGGACCCCACCCCTGCACGCGCCACTGAGCATCGCATTGATATCGCGCCGCAAGCCTCGGCGCAATCAGGATCATTCCGCACAGTGGCAGCTTTTGTGCCGGTTTGCGCCGGTCCGGCGGCATCCGTCTGCGCCGCGGCGACGTAACCGAACACACAAAGGCAAACCGCGGGTGGCGGCGACCCGGGTGGCTGTGCAGCGGCAGGCGTCGAACAAAGGAACGCGATTTGGAGAATGCAGCGATCTTTCTCTTGGGCCTTGGGGGCTTTCTGGTGCTCTGGCCCATCTCTGTCTGGCGTCGCGACGCGAGCATGGTCGATTTTTGGTGGGGGCCCGGCCAATCGGTGATGGCCGCCGCCGCGTGGTTTGCGGCCGGGCAACCTTCGGGCATTGCCGGGCTCTTGTGTGCATGCGTTGCGATCTGGGGGCTGCGCCTGGGCATCCAGCTTGGGCGCCGACGGATCCTCGAAGGTCGCGAAGACCCGCGCTACACCACGCTGCGCCGGCATTGGTCGCCCGGGTTCTGGTGGAAAAGCCTCTTTGTGGTCTATCTCCTGCAAGCCGGCCTGCAGATGGTGATCGCGGCCGCACCGGTTGCGGCGATCCAGGCAGGCACGGGCCAGGCAGGCACGGGCGAGATCGGGGTTCTTGCGGCGCTGGGCGCGCTGATCTGGCTGGCCGGGATGACGGTGGAGACCGTCGCCGATGTGCAGCTCGATCTTTACCGGCGCAAACACGGGCATGGCGGGCTTTTGACCCGCGGGCTGCGGGCGCTGGTCCGGCATCCGCATTATTCGGGCGAGATCCTTGTCTGGGCCGGCATCGCGCTCATCGCCCTGGACGCGGGCATCTGGTGGGCGCCCCTGTCGGCCTTGCTTGTCACGGTGCTGCTCTGGAAGGTCTCGGGCGTGCCGTTTCTCGACGAGCATATGCGCGACACGCGCAGCCGCTACACCAGCTATGCTCGATCCGTGCCGGCGCTGGTCCCCACGCTGCGCCGGGCGCAGAGGCTTGCCCAGGCCGGGCGGCGGGAGCGGGTCTGACGCCGCATGCATCGGCCTGATCCGGCGATGCCGGATCAGTAGATGTAGCGGATCTGCTCGCTCCAAAACCGCTCGAGCCGGCGGAAATCGGCATTCATCGCATCGAGCCGCGCCGGATCGATCATCCCGCGGCTCTGCAGCGCTTCGGCATGGCGCGAGAAGAGCTCATTGACGATGCGCCGAATTTCGCGTCCGCGCGGGGTCAGCTTCACGCGCACGGCCCGGCGGTCGATCTCGCAGCGCTGGTGATGCATGTACCCCGCCTCAACCAGCTTCTTGAGGTTGTAGGAGACGTTCGAGCCCTGATAATAGCCGCGCGATTTCAGCTCGCCCGCCGTCACCTCATTGTCGCCGACATTGAACAGCAGCAGCGCCTGGACCGCATTGATGTCGAGCAGGCCGAGCCGCTCAAACTCGTCCTTCACGACATCAAGCAGCAGCCGGTGCAACCGCTCGATCATTGAGAGACCTTCAAGATAGCCGTCCAGATAGCCCTTTTCGTGGATCTGGACATCCGGCCCGATGGGGGCTTGGAAACTCATCACTCGCCTCCTGCTTCATTCACGGATGTGATCCTGAAGCATGAGGGCAAAATTTTGCGTTAAGCGCTCGAAAAAACGCTACAACCCCTCAACGATCTTTTCCGACCGCAGCGCCTCGACCAATCCCGCATAGGCAGGCGGCACCGCCGCGCGGCCGGTGATCCAGTCGAGGATCTCCTGATCCGGCTCGTCGAGCAGCATCTCATAGGCATCGAGCGCGTCCTCGCCAAGCAGCGGCAGGGCCCGTCGGGCAAAGCTGCCCAGAATGAGATCCATCTCGCGCATGCCGCGCCGCGAACTGCGCATGGCCAGCCGTTTGAGCCGCACATCGGGGGCCTCGGCATGTTGGGTCATCACAGGGCCTCCATCAGCCGGGCCGCCCCGCGCACGCCCGAGCTGTCGCCATGGCGCGCCTTGCGGATGTCGATGCGGGCCTTGTCGGCAAAGACATGCGGCATGACGGCCGCCTCCAACTGCTCGTAAAGATGCGGCATGTTTGAAACTCCGCCGCCCAGCACGATGACCTCGGGGTCAAGAATGTTGACGACCAGTCCCAGGCTGCGCCCGAGCCGCGCAAGATGCCGGTCAAGCGCGCCCTGCGCCTCCGGATCGCCCACCCCGGCCAGCTCCACGATCTCATGCGAGGTCGGCCCGGCATCCCCCGCGCCGGTCACGCGCCCGAACTCCGCCGCAATGGCCGGGCCCGACAGCCAGACCTCCAGACAGCCGCGCCGCCCGCAATAGCAAAGCGGGCCGTTCAGTTCGGAGGGATCGGCCACCGGCAGCGGGATGTGCCCCCATTCGCCCGCGATGCCATTGGCGCCCGAGACGATCTTGCCATCGACCACCACGCCGCCGCCAACTCCGGTGCCAAGAATGACGCCAAAAACCGAGGCAGCGCCGGCCGCGGCACCGTCAAACGCCTCCGACAGCGCAAAGCAATTGGCATCGTTTTCGACCCGCACCGGGCGTCCCAACGCCTCGGCCAGGTCCTGATCGAAGGGCTTGCCGATCAGCCAGACGGAGTTTGCATTGCGCACAAAGCCGGTATGGGGCGAGATCGAGCCCGGGATCCCGACACCGACCGGCAGGCCGTCGACGCCAACGCTGGTCTCGACCTTGCGCACCAGCTCCGCCACGGCCCGCACGGTGCCCGCATAGTCATGCCGCGGGGTCGAGACCCGGGTCCGCCCATGCTCGCGCCCGTCTGCATCCAGATAGACGGCCTCTATCTTCGTTCCGCCGAGATCGACGCCCAGACCCATGGCCGACCGTACCCTTTTACTGCGACAGGCGGCGCATCAGCTGCGCCAGCCGCTCGGAAACCCGCAGCTGGTCGGCGCGGATCATCCGCAGCTCGTCCAGCACATCCTGCGGCACGTCCTTTGCGACATTCGCCCGCAATTCATCCTTGTCGCTTTCCCCGGTCATCAGCCAGATCAGCGACACGTTCAGCACCCCCGCCAGCATCTGCATGCGATTGGCGCGCGGCTCCGAGCGGTCGGCCTCCCAATCGCTGATCGTGTCGACGCTCACGCCCAGCTGGCGCGACAGCTGCTCAAGGCTCAGGCCCAGCACCTCGCGCGCCGCGGTCACACGGTCGCCGAAGGTCGCACTTTCATCGGTGTAGTCAGCATGCACGAGATCGTCCTGCGCGGGCATGGAGAGCTCCTTTGTCTGCTTTGTCGAGCGGGGGTCGGCTTTCCCTCTAGCATGAGACGACGGCCAAGCAAACGCCTGCCCCGACCTAAGCCGCGCCGCAGGTCGGTTCGCTGTGCAGGGCGGTTGCACCTGCGCGCCACCGCCGCTATGCCTGCCGCGCACGCAGCAAGGTCCCATCACATGAGCCTCATCGCCTCGCGCCTCGCGCGCGTCCGCCCTTCGCCCACCGTCGCACTGACTGCCCGTGTCGCGGACATGCGGGCGGCTGGCAAAGAGGTCATCGGCCTTGGCGCCGGCGAGCCCGACTTCGACACGCCCCGGAACATTCGCGATGCAGCACAGCGCGCGATGGAGGCCGGGCACACCCGCTACACCGCGCCCGACGGCATTGCCGAGCTCAAGGACGCGATCTGCGAGAAGTTCCGCCGCGAGAACGGGCTTGACTACACCCGGTCCGAGATCACGGTCGGGGCCGGCGGCAAGCATGTGATCTACAACGCCCTGATGGCCACGCTCGACCCGGGCGACGAGGTCATCATCCCCGCCCCCTATTGGGTGAGCTATCCGGATATGGCACGCCTTGCCGGGGGCGAGGCGGTCATTCCGGCCTGCGGCGTCGATCAGGGCTTTCGCCTGACCCCCGAACAGCTTGCCCAGGCGATCACGCCGCGCACGAAATGGCTGATCCTGAATTCGCCGAGCAACCCGACCGGTGCGGGCTATAGCGCCGCGCATCTGGCCGCGCTGGCCGAGGTGCTGGCGCAGCATCCGCAGGTTCATGTGATCTGCGACGACATTTATGAGCATATCGCCCATGCGCCGTTCGAATTTGCCACTTTGGCCGCGGTTGCCCCGGCCCTGCGCGACCGCTGCCTGGTGGTGAACGGCGTCTCCAAGGCTTATGCGATGACCGGCTGGCGCATCGGCTATGCCGCAGGCCCCGCGCCCCTGATCGGCGCGATCCGCACGATCCAGAGCCAGTCGACCACCAATCCCAGCTCGATCAGCCAGTGGGCGGCGGTCGAGGCGCTGACCGGCCCGCAGGATTACATTGCCTTTGCGGCTGCACGGTTTCGCACCCGGCGCGACAGCGTCGTTGCGGCCCTCAATGCCTGCCCGGGCATCGACTGTCCCGAGCCCGAGGGCGCCTTTTATGTCTATCCCTCGATTGCAGGGCTGATCGGGACGCGCAGCCCGGCTGGCCAATTGCTCGAAAGCGACGGCGATTTTGCCGCCGCCCTGCTGGATGAAACCGGGGTTGCGATCGTGCCGGGCAGCGCGTTTGGCATGTCGCCCGCCTTCCGGGTCAGCTATGCGGCCGCCGACGATGTGCTCGCCGAGGCCTGCGCGCGGATCGCAGGCTTTGCTGCGGGCTGCCACTAGGGCCTCCGCCCGCGCCGAAACCCCGATCAGCGGCTCGAAAACGCAGCCGCAGCGCCGGCGCGGCCGGCCTCGCCTCCTTGCCATCACCACGGCACATGGCGGCGCAGACCTGCGCGCCAGGCCAATGGCGCGTTCACCCCAGGCGCGCCTCAAGCCGCCACAACCTCGGCCGGCGGCTCCTTTGCCCCGGTCATGAACGCCACCGCATCATTCATGGAAAACGCATCGGGTTTGATGACGCAAAGCCGCTGTCCCAGCCTGTGGATGTGGATGCGGTCGGCCACCTCAAAGACATGCGGCATGTTGTGGCTGATCAGAATGATCGGAATGCCGCGGGCCCGCACATCCAGGATCAGCTCCAGCACCCGCCGGCTTTCCTTCACGCCCAGGGCCGCGGTGGGCTCATCGAGGATGATCACCTTCGAGCCGAAGGCCGCGGCCCTGGCCACCGCCACCCCCTGACGCTGCCCGCCCGATAGGGTCTCGACCGCTTGACGGATGTTCTGGATCGTCATCAGCCCAAGCTCGCTGAGCTTTTCGCGGGCGAATTTCTCCATCGCCGGGCGGTCGAGCATGCGCAGATATTTGCCCAGCGGGCCGGGCCTGCGCAGCTCGCGCCCCATGAACATATTGTCGGCAATCGACAGCGCCGGCGACATGGCAAGCTGCTGATAGACGGTCTCGATGCCATGATCGCGCGCATCGAGCGGCGTGGTGAACTGCATGCGCCGACCTTCCAGCAGCACCTCGCCCTCATCGGGGATCACCGCCCCCGACAGCGCCTTGATCATCGTCGATTTGCCTGCGCCATTGTCGCCGATCACCGCCAGGATCTCGCCCGGATAAAGCTCGAAATCGGAATGGTCGATGGCCGTGACCCGGCCATAGCGCTTGACCAGATTGCGCCCCTGCAACACCGGCTCTGTCATGCCGAGACCTTTCTGATCCACTGGTCGACCGCAACCGCGGCGATGATCAACGCGCCGATCAGAAGCGTCGTCCATTGCACATCGGCGCCCAACAGCCGAAGGCCGAGCGTGAAGGTGCCCACGATCAGCGCACCAAAAAGCGAGCCCAGGATCGAGCCGCGCCCGCCGAAAAGCGAGATGCCGCCGATCACAACGGCCGTGATGCTTTCGATATTGGCAAGCTGCCCCGCGGTGGGCGAGACCGAGCCCACCCGCCCGATCACCGCCCAGCCGGCAAAGGCACAGATCAGCCCAGAGAGCATATAGACCGAGATCAAGACCCGGCTGACCCGAACGCCGGAGAGTTCGGCCGCCTCCGGATCGTCGCCCACCGCATAGACATGCCGGCCCCAGGCGGTGTGGCGCAGCATATAGGCCAGCACCAGAATGAGCACGAACATGAAGACCACGCCCACGGTGAAGGTCGCGCCGCCCACCCCGAATTTCTGGCCGAAGAGCTGCAGGAGCGGCGCCTCGGCCTCGATCTCCTGACTGCGGATCGTCTCATTGGCCGAATAGAGAAAATTCGTGGCCAGAACGATCTGCCACATGCCAAGCGTCACGATGAAGGGCGGCAGCTTGACCCGGGCGACCAGCCAGCCATTGATGAAGCCGCAGAGCGTGCCGCAGGCCAGGCCGCACAGGACCGAGATTTCCACCGGCACGCCGTATCGAAAGGTGAACTGGCCCATCACCACGCTCGACAGCACCATGATCGCGCCGACGGAGAGATCGATGCCTGCGGTCAGGATCACCAGGCTTTGCGCCGCGGCCACAATGCCCACGATCTGGACCTGCTGCAGGATCAGGGTGAGGGCAAAGGGCGAGAAGAAGCGCGAGCCCAGAAGCAGGCCGAAGATGGCGATCGAGGCGATCAGCACAATCAGCGGCACGAGCGAGGGGTTCATGTGCAGCAGATGCTGCACGCGGTGCACGAGGCCCTTGCGGTGATCCTCGAACTCGGCAACCGAGCTGTCGGCCTTGCTCAGGCTCTGCTCATAATCCGTGCCCTTGGGGCTGGTGTCTGACATCGGTCTTTTCCCGCGTGTCGAATGGCCAAGCTGTCCATGGGCGGGGCGCGGCCTGCGCCCCGGCCACGATCAAGGGGTCAGCCCCAGCAGAGGTTGAGACCTTCCTCCACGGAAATCGAGGCCACGCCATCGGCCGGCGCATTGGTCACCAGATTGACGCCGGTGTTGAAGAAATCGAGCCCCGGGCTCGGCTCGGGCACGGTGCCGTCGGCGGCGAATTTCGCAATCGCCTCAACGCCCAGCGAGGCCATCAGCAGCGGGTATTGCTGCGAGGTGGCACCGATCACGCCATCGGCCACATCCTTCACACCCGGGCACCCGCCATCGACCGAGACGACGAGCACGTCGTTTTCGCGTCCGAACGCCTTGAGGGTCTCATAGACGCCCGCCGCTGCCGGCTCGTTGATCGTGTAGACGACATTGATCTCCGGATCGAGCGCGAGCAGGTTTTCCATGGCGCGCCGGCCGCCCGGCTCATTGGCATCCGAGACCTCGTTGCCGACAATGCGCGGATCGGTTTCATCGCCCCAGCGGTTGGGGTCGGCAAGGTCGATGCCAAAGCCCTCCAGAAAGCCCTGGTTGCGCTGCACGCCCACCGTGGGCTGCGAGACATTGATGTTGACCAGCCCGATCTTGGCGGTCTTGACGCCCTCCGGGCCAAGCTGCGCCGCGGCCCATTCGCCGATCAGCACCCCGGCCTTGTAATTGTCGGTGGCAAAGGTCGCATCGGCGCCATCGGCCGGGTCGAGCTGGGTGTCGAGCGCGATCACCAGAATGCCGGCATCGCGGGCCTGCTTCAGCGGGGCCACGATCGACGAGGTGTCGGATGCGGTGATCAGGATGCCCTTGGCCCCGTCCAGAATGCAGGTCTCAATCGCCTGAACCTGGGTTTCATGATCGCCGTCGATCTTGCCGGCAAAGGCCTTGAGCTCCATGCCCAGTTCGGCGGCCTTGGCATCCGCCCCTTCGCGCATCTTCACAAAGAACGGGTTGGTGTCGGTCTTGGTGATCAGGCAGATGGTGTCGGCCTGCGCCGAGCCCGCAAAGGCTGCGCATGCCAGCGCGGCGGCGCTGAGCAGATGGATTGGTTTCACGATATGTCCTCCCTTTTCAAAAGCGCCATGCGGGCTTTTGCCCGTTCCGGCGACCAGCCCCGGTGTGGCCCCGGTGTGGCGGCAACCTGCGACCAGCTGGCACGCCATTCATTGCCAAAGCTGTCGGGCCTGTCAATAAGTAAACTGAAGTGATTTATTATTGACAGCCGCACGGGGTCTGGCAAGACTGCCTGCCAAGGAGACACTGGCATGGCTTCGGACACGGCGCAGACCGCGCAAACCCTGCCCGGAACCAGCGCCGCGCGGATGCGCGAGCGCAACGAGCGGCTCGTCCTGACCCTGGTGCGCCGACACGTTGCGCTGCCCAAGGCCGAGATCGCCCGGATGACCGGGCTTTCGGCGCAAACCGTGTCGGTGATCATGCGGGCGCTGGAAAAGGATGGCCTGCTTGTGCGGGGCGACCCGGTGCGCGGCAAAGTGGGCCAGCCCTCGATTCCGATGATGCTGGCCGCGGATGGGGCGTTTTTTTACGGGCTGAAGATCGGCCGGCGCAGCGCCGATCTGGTGCTTGTCGACTTTCTGGGCCGCGTGAGAGGGCGCACGCAGATCATCCATGATCACCCCACCCCCGACGCGGCCATCTGCTTTGCCCAGAGCGCTTTTGAGATGTTGCAGGCAGGTCTTGGGGCGGAGGCGCGGGCACGCGTGGCCGGCATGGGCATCGGGCTGCCGTTTCAGCTTTGGGATTGGGCAGACGCAATTGGCCTGCCCTCCGCGGCCATGGCGGCCTGGAAGGACCGCGATGTGCGCGCCGAACTTCAGGCGCGGTTCGCCTTTCCGGTCTTTCTGGAAAACGACGCGACGGCGGCATGCGGGGCCGAGCTCGTGTTTGGAACCCAGGCGCTGCCGGCCAATTTTCTCTACTATTATGTGGGGTATTTCATCGGCGGCGGGGTGGTCGTGAACAGCCGGCTGTTTTCGGGGCCCGGCGGGTTTGCGGGCGCCCTTGGCTCGATGCAGGTGCCCCATGCCGGCGGGTCGGTGCAGCTTCTCGAACTCGCCTCTTTGCGGCCGCTCAACGAGGCCTTGCGCGGTTCGGCGCATGAGGGCGCGATGTGGGCCGATCCGGAGATCTGGGAGATCGATCCAAGCGCCATCGCGTACTGGTTGCGCACAGCCGCCCATGGGCTGGCCTACAGCATCGCATCGGCAACCTGCGTGACCGACAGCGATCTGGTGGTGATCGATGGCTGGCTGCCGCGCGACATCCTGCACCGGCTGGTTGCCCATACCAATTCGGCACTCGACGCGATCGATCTGTCCGGGATCCGCCGTCCTATGGTGCAGGCCGGCACGGTGGGGCCAGATGCCAGGGCGCTGGGCGCGGCCAGCCTGCCGCTGTCACGGCGGTTCCTGGTCGAGAGCCTCGATGACACGGCCTTGGGGGACTGACGGACTGGCCCGGACTGGCCCGGTCCGGCTTGGCTGGCGGCGGGCCGCGCAAGGCGTGACATCCGCAGGGCCGGGTCAGGCGCGGCACCCCTCGCGCCTGTCGTTCGGGGCAGAAGCGCTATGCGCGCACCCGCAGGTTGTCGGGGTCGTAAAGGCAGGCCTGCGTCACCGATGCGGGATAGCGCCTGCCGATGAGATCGATGGAAAGCGCCGTTGCCTCGGCCGCATAGGCAGGCTCGACAAAGCCCATGGCCAGATTGCGCCCCAGCCGAT
>JBCBKN010000093.1:0-13086 GCA_038521775.1 Pseudomonadota bacterium
GCGGGCAAGGACACCGCCGGCATCCTGCGCCAGCATCAGTTTGAGAAGGTCGAGATGGTCTCGATCACCCGGCCCGAGGAGAGCGCGGCCGAGCTTGACCGGATGACCGGCTGTGCCGAGGCGATTTTGCAAGCGCTGGGGCTGCCTTATCGCACCATGGTGCTGTGCGCCGGCGATATGGGGTTCGGGGCGCGGCGGACCCATGACATCGAGGTTTGGCTGCCGGGGCAGGATGCGTTTCGCGAGATCTCCTCCTGTTCGGTCTGCGGGGCGTTTCAGGCCCGGCGGATGAATGCGCGGTTCCGGCCCGAGGCGGAGGCGCGGCCGGAATTTGTGCACACGCTCAATGGCTCGGGCCTGGCGGTGGGGCGCTGTCTGATCGCGGTGCTGGAAAACGGGCAGGAGGCGGACGGGTCGGTCAGCCTGCCGCCGGTGCTGGCGCCCTATCTGCGCGGTGCGACCCAGATCACAGCCGAGGGCGCGCTGGTCTGACCGGGTGCGCCGGGTGTGCCCTGGCGCACAGCACCCGCGCGGCGGGTGGTTAGGTTGGGTGTCAAGACATCACAGCGACACCGGAGACAGACCATGTTCGACTTCATCCCGCAGCCCGATGGCTCTGCCGACGCCCCTGCCCGTGCGACGGGCAGCTGGACGGTGATGGACCATGTCGACATTGCCGCCCATTGCGCCAGCGCGCAGACCGCGATCGGCGCGGCGCGCAAGGATGCCGCCCGGGCATTGGAGGCGATGGGGGCCGAAGCGACGCGGTTCCGCACCCTGGGCGTCTATTGGGAGCGCAAGGGCGAGTTCGTGCGCTGCCGCGCCGAGGTCGAGGCGCTGTCGGCCTGATCCGGCACGCCTCAGCCTGGCGGGTAGAGCCAGTCCAAAAGCCGCGCCCGCTCGGCCTCGGTCAGATCGAGGCTTTGCAGCATGCGGTCGACCAGCACCGGCGGGCTTGTCTTGCTGCGCACCGCAAGCGCCACCGGCCGGCCCGCGCCCCGCGCGTCGACACTGAGCGCATAGGCGGCCGGATCGAAATCCAGCCCGGTCTGCAGGCGGGTTCTGGGCCCGAAACCTGCCCCAGACGCGTCCCCGGGCCCACTGCCGGACGCGCCGCCGGGCCCACTGTCGGACGCGCCGCCGGGCCCACTGCCGGACGCGCCGCCGGGCCCACTGCCGAGCGGCCGGTACTTGAAGACCAGCACATCGCCATCGCGCTTTGCCGAGAGGATCACCACCGGCACCGGCATCAATATGGTCGAAACCAGGCTGGTCAGCGCCCGGTTCATCCGACGCTGCGTCCATGCCTCGCGCAGGGCAAAGACGGCCAGCGCGGTGATCGACGCGCCCAGCCCGAACCAGACCAGCCAGCGGTTGAGGAGCGCCGCCTGCGCCTGATGCACCACAAGCGCGCCCGTGGCGGTTCGACCGGCATCGAACACCGCCGGCTCCGATCCCAGATAGGTGAAGAATTTCTGCGCCGTCGCACCGTCTTCGGCGGTCAGCGTCAGGCTGCACCATACGATAACCGGGGTGTTCTGGCACTGGCCGGCGACGGCGATGCTGCGGTCATGCGCATGCGGCCCTACCAGGGTATCGGCGAGGATTTCGGGGCCGAAATAGCCAAACTGGGCCAGACCCAACGCCAGAACCAGAATGCCGAGCGCAAGGTCGAGCCAGGCCGCGCTGCCCGGCATGGGCGGGGTGAGGGTCAGCGGACGGCGCGGAAACACCTCATCGAGCTGAAACCGGGGCGCCGGCACCACCGCGCCACTTCGCCGGGCCACTTCACTGCGGGGCGGTCAATGCGTCCAGCCCTGGCGCCGCGAGGTGGCGAAATTGTCGCCATAGCCGCGGGGCCGGATCACCGGCTTGCGGGGCTTGGGCTCCTGCACCTGATAGGCGATGCCGTGATGGCGGGCATAATCGACCGCCGCCTCCTTGCTGTCGAAGCGCAGCTTGACCTGGCGGTTCATGTCGCCCGAGCCGGACCAGCCCATCAGGGGATCGATGCGCTTGCGCTGTTCGGGCGCAAACTCCAACACCCATTCACGGGTCTTGGCCTGGCCGGATTGCATGGCGTTTCGCGCGGGTTTGTAGATCCGGGCCAGCATGGCGGTGCCTCACAACGGGTCGCGGTTGGGCAAGATGTGCGTCACCGGGCCGGGTTTTTCAAGCGCCGGGGTGCTTGCCGGGGCGCTTGATTTTCGGATCGCGAGGGGGTGGGGGAGAGGGTTGGTCACCAGGCGGCCGCGAGGGAGCGAGGGGTGGGGTGGGTGGTGCTGCGACCACCCGGTGACCGGTCTTGCTGCTTGCAAGCTCTGTGTACACGGCAATTGTCCCGGAGCGCAAGGAAAAATATTACCATAGATGGAATTATTTTCTGTTAACTCGCCTTTAACGAGTATTACCCAATCCTTTTGACTCTCCGGGAACGGGCGGCAAAATGGCGGCCATGGGTTAACGATCCGTAAAACCTGCGTGGCCGGACAGCGGGCAAGACGGGCAGCTTGACAGGCTGGCAAGACGGGGCAGCTTGTCAGGCTGACTGGACGGGTCAGGCCCGACCGGCCCGACGTGACAGACCGGCCCGACCGGCCCGACCGGACAGACCAGATGCAAGGAGCCACAGGCCATGAGCACGGGCGCAAGCGATGTTCTCGTCACCGTTCCGCAGCGGCCCGGCCAGGCCCGGCTTGGGCGCGACAAGCTGGAGGGCGGCAAGCGGCTGGTCATGAAGACCGAGTTTTCGCCCGCCGGCGACCAGCCCACGGCGATTGCCGATCTGGTCGAGGGCGTGCTGGCCCAGGACCGCGACCAGGTGCTGTTGGGGGCCACCGGCACCGGCAAGACCTTCACCATGGCCAAGGTGATCGAAGAAACCCAGCGCCCGGCGATCATTCTGGCGCCCAACAAGACGCTGGCCGCCCAGCTATACGGTGAGTTCAAGAATTTCTTTCCGGAAAACTCGGTGGAGTATTTCGTTTCTTACTATGATTATTACCAGCCCGAGGCCTATGTGCCCCGCACCGACACCTATATTGAGAAGGAAAGCCAGATCAACGAGCAGATCGACCGGATGCGCCATTCGGCCACCCGGGCCCTGCTGGAGCGCGACGATGTCATCATCGTGGCCTCGGTGAGCTGCATCTATGGCATCGGCGCGGTCGAGACCTATGGCGCGATGACCCAGGATCTGATCGCGGGCGATGCCTATGAGCAGCGCAAGGTGCTCGCCGATCTCGTCGCCCAGCAATACAAGCGCAACGATCAGGCCTTTCAGCGCGGCAGCTTTCGGGTGCGCGGCGACAGTCTGGAGCTGTGGCCCGCACATTTGGAGGACCGGGCCTGGCGGTTTTCCTTTTTCGGCGAGGAGCTGGAGAGCATTCAGGAGTTCGACCCGCTGACCGGCGAAAAGATGGCGAGCCTGGAGAAGGTGCGCATCTATGCCAATTCGCATTACGTCACCCCACGGCCCACGCTCAACCAGGCGATCAAATCGATCAAGGATGAGCTGCGCGTGCGGCTCGACCAGCTGGTCGGCGAGGGGCGGCTTCTGGAGGCCCAGCGGCTGGAACAGCGCACCAATTTCGATGTCGAGATGCTGGAGACGACCGGGGTCTGCCAGGGCATCGAGAATTATTCGCGCTATCTGACGGGGCGTGCCCCGGGCGAGCCGCCGCCCACGCTTTTTGAGTACATCCCCGACAATGCGCTGGTCTTTGCCGATGAGAGCCATGTCTCGGTCCCCCAGATCGGCGGCATGTTCAAGGGCGATTACCGGCGCAAATTCACCCTGGCCGAGCATGGCTTCCGCCTGCCCTCCTGCATGGACAACCGGCCGCTGAAATTCGAGGAATGGGATGCGATGCGCCCGCAATCCATCTTCGTCTCGGCCACGCCCAGCGGGTGGGAGCTGGAACAGGCAGGCGGGGTCTTTGCCGAACAGGTGATCCGGCCCACCGGGCTTCTCGACCCGCCGGTGGAGATCCGCCCGGTGGAGCGGCAGGTCGACGATCTCCTCGACGAGGTGCGGCGCGTGGCCCAGGCCGGGCATCGGGTGCTGGCCACGACGCTGACCAAGCGCATGGCCGAGGACCTGACCGAATATCTCCACGAACAGGGCATCCGCGTGCGCTACATGCATTCGGACATCGACACGATCGAGCGCATCGAGATCCTGCGCGATCTGCGGCTGGGCGCCTTTGATGTGCTGGTGGGCATCAACCTCTTGCGCGAGGGGCTGGATATTCCCGAATGCGCGCTGGTCGCGATCCTCGATGCCGATAAGGAGGGGTTCTTGCGCTCCGAGACCTCACTCATCCAGACCATCGGCCGGGCCGCGCGCAATGCCGAAGGCCGGGTGATCATGTATGCCGACCGGATCACCGGCTCGATGGAGCGCGCACTGGGCGAGACCAACCGCCGGCGCGAAAAGCAGATCGCCTATAACGAGGCGCATGGGATCACCCCCGAGACCATCCGCAAAAACGTCGAGGATGTGCTGGAGGGGACCTGGAAGGGCGACACCGATCAGTCGCGGGTCACCGCCAAGGTCAGCAAAAAGCCGCTGGTGGGGGCGAATTTGCAGGCCCATCTCGATGGGTTGCGCAAGGAGATGATGACGGCCGCGGAGAACCTGGAGTTTGAGGAGGCCGCGCGGCTGCGCGACGAGATCAAGCGGCTGGAGGCGGTGGAGCTGACCGTGGCCGACGACCCCCTGGCCCGCCAATCGGCGGTGGAGGCCGCGGCCGAAGAGGCCCAGAAGCGCGAGGGCCGCTCAAAGGCCGGCCGCGGCGGCACGCGCGCCTATCGGGGGCAGTCGAAGAAAAAGATGCGGTGAGTGCGCTTTCTGGCCATTGCCATTGCGGCGCCAGCCGCTGGAGCTATCGCGGCGATCCGGGCTCGGTGACCGCCTGCAACTGCACCATGTGCCGGCGCTATCGCGTGCTGTGGATCTATGACTGGCATGGCGACCGGATCACCGTCACTGGCCCTCTCAAGGACAATATCCGTGCCGATGGCGGAGCGCTGGCCTTTCGCTTTTGCCCCCATTGCGGGGCGATGGTGCAGTGGCGCGCCCGCAAGCCCAATGACGCAGGCGTTCATGCCTCAGCGGGCAATCTGCGGCTTGTCGAAGAACCCGACGCGGTGATGGGCCTGCCCATCGATCATTTCGCCGGGCTCGACCGTTTCGACGATCTGCCCCGCGACGGGCGCTGCGTGCGCGATATGTGGTTTTGAGCGCTTTGAATGCGATTCGCTTTCTGATAATCTAGGCAAAACAGGCATATGATGAGGCTTCTTCATGCAGTGGGCACGGATCCTGGCGCTGAGCGCGCTGCCGGGGGCGGTGGGTCTGATGCCGGTGCCTGCCCTGGCCGGGGCCTGGCCGCGGGGCGAGGGGCAGAGCTTCATCTCGGTCTCGGGCCTCTTTTCCACCGGGCTTGAGAGCCTGCAGACCCCGGGCTCGGACTTCAGCCTATTCGGCTCGGTCTTTGCCGAATACGGGCTGACCGAGGCGTGGACGCTGGGCTTTATCGGCTCGATCGCCGATGGCGATGACAGCCAGGAATATGCCGGGATCGTCACCGCCCGCCGCACGCTCGCCCAGCTCGACAGCGGGCATGTCTTTGCCGCCGAGCTCGGTCTGGGCTGGCTGGACGAGACCGAGGATGGCAGCACCGCGCGCATCCGGCCGGGCCTGTCCTGGGGGCGCGGGTTTGAGAGCGATCTGGGCGGGGGGTGGATGGCCGTCGACGGCTCGGTCGAATGGCGGGTGGCCGAGGATGAGCTGGTCTACAAGGCCGATTTCACGCTGGGGCTGCGCCCGGCGGCGCGCTGGCTGGTTTTTGGCCAGCTGCAGACCGCCTATTTCCCCGATGGCGAGATTGTCAAACTGGCCCCCAACATCGCCTATGAGGTTTGGGAGGGCAGCCATCTGCAGCTCGGGCTCAGCATCGGGCTGGCCGGGGATGATGGGGTGGGCGTGCAGCTTGCCCAATGGTTTGCCTTTTAGGGGCGCGACCGGGTGATCGCGAGCTGGGGCGCGAAAACGGCCTGGCCATCAGGCGCCCGCATCAGGCTCCCGCATCGGGGGCGCGGCGGATGCGCACCCCGTTGATGCGCCAGGCACCGTCGATCTCGATCATCTCATAATCGGCAATGAACAGGGCCCCGGCCCCATCGCGCAGGATGACCGACTGGACCAGTCGCCCGCGCTCGCGCCGCAGCTCGCCCATGGTGACCTCGGAGGGGCGCCAGACCATCGGATAGCCCTGGCGCACCATCTGGCCGAAGCGTTGGGGCGTGACGAACATCTGCTGGATCATCGGCGAAGCGAAGGTGAAGGCGCGGTCGACATCATTGGACAGGAACGCCTCGATCTGGCGGGTGATGACGCCTTCGATCGCCGGATCGCTGTCCTGTGCGCCGGCACGGGGGGCCGAGACAATGATGGCGGTGGCCAGGAGCAGCATGGCGCTGAGCTGCGCCAGGCGGCGGGATGCCTGGCGCGGCAGATCGGTGACTGTCATGTCGCTCACTCCTCGGGTCGGTTCAGCAGGTCAAGGTGGGGCAGGAACGCGCGCCGGCAAGCGCCGCGGTTTCCTTCTACAGTCAGGCGATGTAGAATTTTCCGGGACGGCGATTTGATAGGGCGGTTCGGAAGAGCGGTTCGGGGGATGGTATGGATATGGACTGGCTGCTGGGCCTGCTGGGCGGGGCGCTGATCGGCGCGGCGGCGGCGGCGATGCTGCTGCTCAATGGGCGGATCATGGGGGCGAGCGGGATCCTGGGCGGGTTGCTGGCCCGTGCGCGGCCCGGCGATTGGGTCGAGCGGCTGCAGTTTCTGGCCGGCATGCTGGCCGCGCCGCTGGTTTATCGGGCGCTGGGCGGGCGGATCGAGGTGAGTGTGACCGATGCGAGCGGGCTGCTGATTGCCGCCGGGCTGCTGGTGGGCATCGGCACGCGGATGGGATCGGGCTGCACCTCGGGCCATGGCGTGTGCGGCATGCCGCGGCTGTCGCGCCGCGCCTGGGTGGCGGTGCCGGTCTTTATGGTCACCGCCATCGCGACTGTTGCCCTGATGCGGCTGATCTGAGCGGAGGGCGGGATGATGGCGGCACAGACGATGCGGCGCGCGGTGGCACTGGCCGCGGGGCTGGTGTTCGGTCTCGGGCTGGTGATCTCGGACATGGTCGACCCGGCGCGGGTGCGGGCGTTTCTCGACGTTTTCGGGGCGTGGGATCCGACCCTGATCTTTGTGATGGGCGGCGCGATGGCGGTGTCCTTTGTCGGCTGGCGGGTTGCCGAGCGGCGGTCTGATGCGCTGTTGGGCGGCGCCTTGCCGGGGTGGCCGGGAGACCGGGTCGATGGCCGGCTGGTGGGCGGGTCGGCGCTCTTCGGCATCGGCTGGGGCCTGGTCGGGATCTGCCCGGGCCCGGCCCTTGTGGCCTTGAGCGCAAGCGGCGCGCCGGGCTTTGCCCTCTTCTTTGCCGCGATGCTGGCGGGCATGGCGCTCTGGACCCATGCGCTGGCCCGCATGGGTGGCAGAAGGGCTGCCTCCTCACCGGGATGAGGCCGGCGAATTCCGGCTGTCGCGATGCGGGCTGCCCCTTTGCCCGTCGCCAGGGCGCCGGGGACAACCGAGGGGAACGCGCCGCTTCGGGGCATCGAGCCCCGCGCGCCGCCGGGCCGGGCCTTGCGGCCGGCCCGCGCCCATGGCCGGCCGTTCGGCAAATCGGGGGCCGCTTGCCCATGGCATCACGCGTCACCGTCGCGCCACGGGCAAGCTACGGGCGAGGCACAGGCAAGCTACGGGCGACGCGCATCTTTGACAGGTCGGCGCGGGCCGATCGCGTGTCCCGATCATCGAGCGGCTCGTAGGATACGCACCATCTTGGCGCACCCGCGACGCGTGGCGCCTCTTACCAAAGGAGCCCGAGCCGCCCCTGGTCGACCACACCGCCATGGGTGGCCGCGGTCATCGCCTCGATCATGGGCGACGTAGAGCACGGCGACAAGCCCGGCCCGGAAACGCCGGTTCGAAACGCGCAAATCCGCACGCAGCCTCACGCCGAGCGTTGAGCGCGGCTCATCCACAGACAGATCGACGGCGCCCACGCCCGCCGATCATGACCCTACCTCTGCTCCGGCCGGGGCGCGCGCAACCTCGGCGACTTCTTCTTGGTCCAAATACTCACTGCATGACAGAGCCATCTGCGAGCGGCTCGGGTGAAGAGGCCCGCCCTTCACACCGCCCGATCCAAGCGCACAACCCCACACACCCGCACCTGCCCTGTTCAGACCGCCGCCTCGCGCGTCAGCGCCGCTTCGATCATCACCGCGGTTTCAGCCACCCCATAAAGCGCCACGAACCCGCCGAAGCGCGGCCCCTGGCTTGCCCCCAGCAGCACCTCGTAGAGACAGGAGAACCAGGCGCGCAGCGGCTCGAACCCATGCGCCTTGCCGACCGCAAAGACCATGTCCTGCAGCGCCTCGGCCTCGGCCGGGCCCTCCCAGCCCGCCAGCCGCGCCTGCAGATCGCGCAGCGCCGCCTCCTCGCGCGCATCCGGCGCGCGGTAGGTCTTAAAGGGCGCCACCCGCTCCTGATAATACCGCACCGCAAAGCCCGCCGCGGCATCGAGGCCCGGATGGCTCTCGGCCGTGGCCCCGGCCGCATAGCGGCGGATAAACCCCCAGAGCGTCGCCTTATCCTCAGCCGCCGCCGCCGAGGCAAGGTTCAGGAGCATGGCAAAAGAGATCTCCATGTCCGAGACCGGCGGCTGCCCGCGATGGATGTGAAAGACCGGGTTTGCCAGCCGCTGTGCCGCCTCCTGCCCCGCCCAGCCGCGCAGATGCTGGTGATACTCATCCACCGCCTTGGGGATCACATCGAAGTAAAGTCGCTTGGCGGTCTTGGGCTTTTGGAACATGTAAAGCGACAGGCTTTCGGGCGCGGCATAGGCCAGCCAATCCTCCATCGAAATCCCGTTTCCCTTGGATTTGGAGATCTTGCGCCCCTCCTCATCGAGAAAGAGCTCGTACTGGAAAAGTTCCGGCGGACGCACCCCCAGCACCCGGCAGATCTTCACCCCCACTTCGGCCGAGGGGATGAGATCCTTGCCATGCATCTCGTAATCAACCTCAAGGGCGGCCCAGCGCATCGCCCAATCGGGCTTCCATTGCAGCTTGACATGCCCGCCGGTGACCGGGATCTCCACCCGCTCGCCATCGGGCTCCTCATAAACGATGGTGCCCGCCTCCGGGTTGCGCGCCAGCGTCGGCACCTGCAGCACATGGCCGGTTTTGGGGCTCACCGGCAGAAAGGGCGAATAGGTCTCGCGCCGCTCCTCATTCACCCCGCCCAGCGTGGGCAGCATGATCTCCATGATCGCGTCGAACCGCTCCAGCACCCGCATCAGCATCGCATCGAACCGGCCCGAGGCATAAACCTCGGTCGATGAGGCAAACTCATAGGCAAAGCCGAACCGGTCGAGGAAATCGCACAGCCGGGCATTGTTATGGGCAGCAAAGCTTGCATGCGTGCCAAAGGGGTCGCGCACCCGGCTGAGCGGCAGGTTGAGATCGGCCTCCAGCATCTCGGGGTTGGGCACATTGCCCGGCACCTTGCGCAGCCCGTCCATATCGTCGGAAAAGCAGATCAGCCGGGTGGGGATGTCGGAGAGCAGCTCAAAGGCACGCTGAACCATGGCCGTGCGTGCCACCTCGCCAAAGGTGCCGATATGCGGCAGGCCCGAGGGACCATAGCCGGTCTCAAACAGCACATGGCCCTTTTCGGGCGGCGCCTTGGCATAGCGTTTGACGAGCCGGCGCGCCTCTTCGAACGGCCAGGCCTTGGAGGCAAGGGCTGCGTCGCGCAACGAAGCGTCGGTCATCGGGCGGATCCTGTGTCTTGGGATTGATGCAGAGAGCGATTAGCGTCTTGCCCAGAGTTACGCAATCAGCCGCACCCAAAGGCGGCTGGGATTTTGAAAAAGGATTTGGATCATGATGATGGATGGCGATGCGCCAAGGCCCGTGGGGCTTTCGTATTTTGTCAGCCGTGTGCTTGTCGGGCTGCTCGGTTTGGCGCTGCCCTGGCTCATTATTCTTGCATATGCCCTGTCTCCAACCGAGGGCGCCGGTCCCCAGCCGCTCACATCGATCAGCATCTATGCCTGGACCGATGCCAACATCGTCTTCAAGCTAATCATGGGACTTATCGGAGCGTTCCTAATCGGGAACTGCGTCGTTTGTTATGTTGATCGCTGCTGGACCGAGGCGATATATGGGCTTGTCAGTGGGGCTTCAGCGTTGATTATTGTCGTAGCGCGCACTGGTGTCGACGGCGAGCGCGCCAAAATCTTCTGCCCTGACAAGATAGCATGCGGAAACTCCACAGCGCATGCAATAGCCACGGCCGTTTTTATGGTGACCATGATTGGGTATGCGATCTGGTTTTTCGTCCGAGAACCCGGGCACCGCTATTTCGAGGCCATCAGGAAATTTCCCATTAAGATTTTCTATATTTTCATGGGCTTTATAATTGCACTGATGTTCATTTGGATTGCTTTTGCCTCGGTTTCTTTTTTGAGCAACTTGCTGCCCCCCTCCCTGGGTTGGATTGCCACCAGTGGCGTCTTCTGGCCGGAGGCGGTCGCCGTTTCGGCCTTCGGCTTCGCCTGGCTCGTCAAGGGCGCGATGATGCGCGAGGCGCGAGGTTTGTCCCTGTCGTTGATTTTAAGGCGCATCGGGCTGATACGCTGATCCGACGGCCCTTGCGCCGGCCATTGCACCGCCATAGCTGTTGGCGCGAGGGACGGGCAAGGGACGGGCAGCGGAGGCGAGACGGGCCATGGAGATCGAGACATCCTTTTCGGCGCAGGATGCGCTGGTGGCGGTGATGGTGGCGGCCTCGGCCTCGGATGGCGATCTGGGCACGGATGAGCTGCTGCTGATCACCCGCATTGTCGACACGCTGCCGGTCTTTGCCGGGTATGATCAGGACCGCATCCGCAATGTCTCGCAGACCGTGTTCGACCTTTTGGAGGTCGAGGACGGGTTCGACGCGCTTTTGGGTCTGGTGCGCGAGGCGCTGCCCGAGGGGATCAACGAGACCGCCTATGCGCTGGCCTGCGATGTGGTGGCCGCCGACGGGGTTGCGGTGATCACCGAGCTCGAGTTTCTGCAAATGCTGCGCTACGATTTGTCGGTGGGGCGGCTGGCGGCCGCGGCCATCGAGCGGGGCGCGCGGGCGCGGTTCGTGCGCCTCGCGGGCTAACGCGCGGCGCGCCTTTACCATGCCGGGCGCGGCGGCCTGAGCGCACATGGCTGAGAGCAGTGGGCTGGGCGCAGTGGGCTGGGCGCAGTGGGCTGGGCGCAGTGGGCTGAGCGCAGTGGGCTGGTGCGGCCGGGCGCGGCGGGCGGACGGATGTCTGCCGGGACGGGTCGGGTTTCAGCCGGCCTGGCGGCGCGGGCCGCCATCATGCTCCGCGGCATTGCTCAGCGCCCAGTCAAGCACATGCACCCGCACCGCGGTGGCCAGCGAGGTGCCGGGATCGCGGGCATCGTCGATCTGGGTGACCAGCCGGTTCACGGGCATCCCCTCCCGCGCCGCGATGCGGCGCAGGGCCTCCCAGAACGGTGCTTCAAGCGTGACAGAGGTCCTGTGACCATGCAGCGTCAGCGACCGTTTTTCGGGACGGATGGCTGGCATGCCAAGAGTTTAGCACATCTGGCGCCGGTTTGACAGCTTCCTTGCGCTGAAGGCGCCTCAGCCCGCGAAATCGACCAGCGCCTCGGCCACCGCCTGGGGGGCGGCGAACATCGCCTCATGCGACGAGGCCAGCCGGTAGACCCGGGTGGCGTTGCCGAAGGCCGCGTCCATCTCGGCGATCTCCACATCCCGGGTGGCGGGGATCAGCGTGCGGTCGGCATCGCAGCGCAGAAAGGCGCGCGGGATGGCGGCATAGGCGTCGGAAAATTCCGGCAGCTCGCCATACATGGCCGCGGGCGCGTCGGGGGTGAGCAGATGCATCACGCTGGCCAGGAGACCTTCCTCGACATCGGCGGCAAGTGCGTCCCTGGCCGCGGCAAGATAGGCGGGATCGGCGCTGCGCGGGTCGATGCGGATCGCGCCGATGGTGGCGGGGTCGGCCATCACGATCGCGCCGAGCCTGCTCTTTTCGCTCTGTTCGGGCAGCGAGATGTAGTGCCCGCCCGGCTTGCCCGGGGTTGCGACCACCGCGGTGAGATAGGCGAGCCCGTCCACCGCCGCGGGGTCCTTGGCGGCGGCAAAGGTGACCGGCACGCCGCCCATGGAATGGCCCACCAGGATCACCCGTTCGGCGCCTGCGGCCCGGGCTGTGGCGGCGGCCTCGAGCACCGCATCGGCATAGGCCTCGGTCGGGATGCCGGCGATGAAGGAGGGCTCGGTCGCAAAGGCTGCGGGATCGAGCGGCCGGGTGAGGAAGCTTGCCGGCAGGCGGGCGTTGAGGCCATGGCCCGGCAGGTCGATGGGCATGCTCAGATGGCCGGCCTGGGCCAGATGCGGCGTGACCAGCCCCCAGCACCAGCCGCCATGCCAGGAGCCATGGACCAGCACGAAGGCGGTCTTGCCGCCATGCCCGTCGGCCGCGGCAGGCTGCATGCCCAGCCCGGCCGCCGTGGCGATGCCCCCAAAGAGGCCACCTTTCAGGAGTGCCCGGCGTCGCATCTCACCCTCCGTATTGATGGCCCAAGACTGGCATGAATGCCCGGTGCGGGGCCAGTTATTTGCTCGTTTCTAGCCGGCTTTGCCCGTCTTTACGCATCTTTGCCCGTGCCGGTGCGGGCCGGTTGCCTCACCGCATCGATTGGCGCAGCATTCGGGGCAAGGTGGCGCCTTTCGCGCGCGCCGTCCCCGCCGCACTTGTGATGTGGCGGGCAAGATGAGTATTTTTGCCAAGAAGAAGCGGCTGGGGTCAGTCAGCCAGGGCCGGCAAGCGTGCGGGAAAAGGGCGCGGGCAGCGGGGGCCGGCACGGGTGGCGCCACGGCAGGCGCCACGGGGGGCGGCTGACCGAGAGGATACCGGATCGAACCGC
>JBCBKN010000094.1:0-13058 GCA_038521775.1 Pseudomonadota bacterium
CCGTGTTGCACGAATTCGTGAACATCCGGTGCAGGCGGGGCGCCGATGCCCGCCGGTCACAGGGGCCGCGGTGCGGTTTCGCCGCCCTAGGCCAGTTCCGCCGACCCGGCGATGTCGCCGGCATCGGTTGTCGGCCCGCCGATATTGCCGGGCGCGACCGAGACCGATTTGATGATTGCATGGCAGGCCAGGCCGGGGGCAAGGCCCAAATGTTCGGCGGAGCGGCGGGTGATGCGGGCCAGCAAAAGCTCATCGCCCGCGCGCAGCTGCACGATCACGCCCGGGCCCGATCCGGGCCGCAGCCCGGCCACGCGCACCGGCAGGATGTTGAGCGCCGACAGCCCGCGTGGCGTCGCGGTTGCGAGGATCACGTCGGTGGCCGGAACCCGCACACGCAACCGGGCACCAGGGGGGGCGGCAATACGGGGCACGACGAGCCGCCCGGCGCTGACCGCCAGCTCGGTCAAACCGTCCGCGGCATGCGCCACAACCCGGGCCGACAACAGCGCCCCGGCCTCGCGAACCCCGATCAGCGGCGCGATGGCGGGATCGGCGAGGAGCTCGGCCGCAGGGCCCGCATGCGCGACCCGGCCCGCCTCCATCACCACCAGGGTGGCGGCCAGCCGCGCAACCTCGGCCACCGAATGGCTTACATAAAGGATGGGCAGCCCGGTGCTGTCGCGCAGCCGCTCCAGATAGGGCAGGATCTCGGCCCGGCGGGGCGCGTCGAGGGCGGCAAGCGGCTCGTCCATCACCAGCATCCGCGGGCGTGCCAGCAGGGCCCGGCCGATCGCCACACGCTGCTGCTCGCCCCCCGACAGCGTGGCAGGGGACCGCGACAAAAGCCCGCCCAGCCCCAGAAGATCGACCACATCGGCAAGCGCGCCGCGCGCCGCGCCGCCGGAAAACCGCGCCCCATAAAGCAGGTTGCGCCGCACGCTCATATGCGCAAAGAGCCGGCTTTCCTGAAAGACCACGCCAAGCCGGCGGCGATGCGGCGGCCGCCAGACCCCGGCGGCGGTGTCAAGCAGCGTCTCGCCTTCAAGTGTGATTGCCCCCTCGCGCGGCCGCATCAGCCCGGCCACCGCCTGCACCACGCTCGATTTGCCGGCGCCCGAGCGGCCGAACAGGGCCGTCACCCCGGGCGGCGCCTGGAAGGCCGCATCGAGCGTGAAGGCCCCGATCCGGTGGCGCAGGGCGACTTCCAGCGTCATGGCCGCGCCCGCCGCAACCGCCGCGCCATGAGCTCCGACACCGCCAGGGCCGCAAAGGCCAGCACGACCGACACCGCCACAAGCCTCAGCGCCGCGGGCTCGCCGCCCGGAACCTGCAAAAAGGCGTAGATGGCCGAGGGCAGGGTCTGGGTCTCGCCCGGAATGTTGCTCACAAAGGTGATGGTTGCGCCGAACTCGCCCAGCGCCTTGGCAAAGGCCAGCACCGCGCCGGCCAGGATCCCCGGTAGGATCAAGGGCAGGGTGACGGTGGCAAAGACCCAGGCCCGGTTCGCGCCAAGGGTCGCGGCGGCGGCTTCGAGCTTGGGGTCGACGGCCTCAATCCCCAGCCGGATGGCGCGCACCATCAGCGGAAACCCCATGATCGCGGCGGCGAGCGCCGCACCGGTCCAGCGAAAGGCCAGCACAATGCCCAGCGTCTCCTCCAGAAACCGGCCCAGCGGCGCGCGGGGCGAAAAGACGACAAGCAGCGCATAGCCTGTGACCACGGGCGGCAGAACCAGCGGCAGATGCACCAGCCCGTCGACCAGAGCGCGCCCCGGAAACCGCAGCCGCGCCAGCACAAGCGCCGTTGCGATCCCGATGGGAAGGCTGGCAAGGGTGGCCACCAGCGCCACGCGCAGCGACAATGCCACGGCCTGCCATTCCTCGGGGCCAAGCCAGGACATGCGGTCAGCCCGGCTCGGTAAAGCCCTGCCGCGTCAGCGCCGCCCGGGCCTCTGCGCCCCGAAGATAGGCCAGGAATGCGCGGGCCGCGGGCCCGGCATCGGGGGTGGCGGCGGCCGGATAGAGGATCGGCGGGTGCGCGGTGGCGGGAAAAAGGCCCAGAACCGCGACCCGCGGGTCGGCCGCGGCATCGGTGACATAGACAATGCCCAGCGGTGCAGCCCCCGCCGCCACCAGGGCAAGGGCGGCGCGCACATTGTCGGCCTGGGCGATCTGCGCGGCAACGCTGTCCCACAGCCCCAGATGGCGCAATGCGGCCTTGCCATAGATCCCGGCCGGCACCGCATCGACCAGCGCCATGGCCAGCCGGCCCGAGCCGAGCAGGCCGGCAAGATCCAGCCCCGGGGTGATCTCGACAGGCTGTTGCGGCCCGAACCCGATCAGCGCCAGACGATTGCCAGCAAGATCGAAGCGCGAGGCGGGGTCGATCAGCCCGCGTGCTTCCAGATAATCCATCCATTGCGGATTGGCCGAGATGACAAGATCGGCTGCGGCACCCGCCTCGATCTGGCGGGCAAGCATTGCCGAGCCTGCGAGCACGGCGCGCAGCCGCGTGCCGGTCTCTGCCTGCCAGGCCGCACCGATCTCATCAAGCGCGGTCTTCAGGCTCGCCGCGGCAAAAACGGTTACGGTTCTGGCGGGGGTCTCTGCGCGGCCCGGCAACGGGTGCAGGAGGAGTGGCAAGACCGCCAGAACCCACAGCGCCAGGATGCGTCGCACCGCCCGGCGGGACCTGCGCCTCGGCGACACAGACCCGGCCGGCGACGGCCTGATGATGCAGAGGCTGGACGCTGCCACCTCCATCAGCCGCGCATGCGCAGGCCTTCGGGGTCGTGCGGCGAGGGCGGGATCACCTGGGCTGCCCGCTCCTCACCGACCACATGCACCGAGAGGGCGGTGCCGCCATCCGCCGCCTCCGGATCGATCATCGCCATGGCCAGCGACGCGCCGACATGATGACCATAGCCGCCGGAGGTGACAAACCCCACGCGCTTTCCGTTCTTCCAGACCGGCTCATAGCCCGAGGCGTCGGCATCGGTGGCATCGATGGCGATCGTGACCAGACGCTGGGGCGGGATGGAGTTGCGCGTGGCCAGCACCGCATCGCGCCCGGTAAAGCCGGGCTTGTCCCAGTCGATCCAGCGGTCCATGCCGGTCATAGCCGGGGTGCGGTCCTGGGTGAACTCGGCCGACCAGATGCCAAAGCTTTTCTCCAGCCGCAGGGAGTTGAGCGCATAAAAACCAACCTCGCGGATGCCCGCCTCTTGCCCGGCCTCCAGCAGCATCCGGCGCAGCGCGATATGGCTGGCCGCGGGCACGTTGATCTCATAGCCAAGCTCACCTGTGACCGAGAGCCGGCCGACCCGCGCGCGCAGGAGCCCCACATCCATGGCCCGGCAGCCCATGAAGGGCAGGGTGGTCAGATCCTCATGGGTGAGCGCCTGCAGCACATCGCGCGATTTCGGCCCGGCCAGCGCAAAGCCCACCGTGGCATCCGAGATGTCCTGCACCGCGACATCGGGGCCCAGATGGTCGGTGAACCAGCGCAGATGCCATTCGCGCAGGTAATAGGAGCCCATGATCCACCAGGTGCCATCGCCCCAGTTGAAGAGCGTAAGGTCGCCCTTCAGCCGCCCGTTCGGCGCGAGCATCACCGCGAGGCGCGCGCGGCCGGGTTTGGGCAGGCGGGTGGCCATGAGGCCGTTGAGCCAGGCCTCGGCCCCCGGGCCGGTGATCTCAAAGCGCGAAAAACCGGAGATGTCCAAGAGGCCGACACGGTCGCGGACCGCGGCGACCTCCTCACCCACAATGGGATGGGCGTTGGAGCGGCGCAGGCTTGGCGTCTCCTCAAAGCCCTGGGGCGCGAACATCAGCGGCGTCTCCAGCCCCCAGGTACAGCCCCAGGTGGCGCCCGCCTGGGTCATCGCATCATGGGCCGGGGCCATTTTCAGCGGGCGTCCGGCGGGGAGTTGTTCGTTGGGATAGGTCATCACGAAGCGGCGGGAGTAAAACTGCCCCGTGGTTTCCTTGATGTATTGCTTGGCGGTGGAGAACTCGCCATAGCGGGCAATGTCCATCGACCAGGCATCGGTTTCAGGCTCGCCATGGATCATCCATTCAGCGAGCGTCTTGCCCACGCCGCCGCCCTGCAGGAAGCCCGCCATCACCCCGCAGGCGAGCCAATAGCCGGGCATGCCGCGCACCGGGCCCACCAGCGGGTTGCCATCGGGGCTGAAGGTGAAGGCACCGTTGACCCAGTTCTTCACGCCCACATCATTGAGGCAGGGATAGCGTTTGAACGCCATCTCCAGCTCTTTTTCGATGCGGTCGGGCTCTTCCTGGAGAAGCTCGATGCCATAGCTCCAGGGCGCGCCATCCATCATCCAATGATCATGGTCGATCTCGTAGATGCCGACCAGGATGCCCTTCTGGTCCTGGCGCATATAGGTAAAGCCTTCCAGATCCACCGTCATGGGGACCTCGAAATCGAGCGCGGCAATCTCGGGAATGGTCTCGGTGACGAGATAGTGGTGCTTGAGCGGCGAGACCGGCAGTTCCAGCCCCACCATCCGGCCGACCTGCTTGGCCCAGAGACCGGCCGCATTGACCACATGCTCGGCCCGGATGGTGCCCTTTTCGGTCACCACCTCCCAATGATCGCCCTTGCGGAGAAGCTCGATCACCCGGTTATGCTCGATGATGTCCGCGCCGCGCATTTTGGCGCATCTGGCATAGGCCTGCACGGTGCCGGTCGTGTCGATATAGCCCTCGCGATCGGCCCAGAGCCCGCCGATCACCCCGTCGATATCCATGATCGGGCAGGCTTTCTTGATCTCGGCCGGGGTCATCAGACGGGTGTCTTCGATCCCGATGGTCTGAAAGATGCGGTAGGCCGATTGCAGCCATTCCCAGCGCGCGGGTGCCGAGGCGACCGAGATGCCCCCCGTCATGTGCAGCCCAATGCTCTGGCCCGATTCACGCTCGATCTCGCGTAAAAGGTCGATGGTATAGGCCTGGAGGGCGGCCATATTGGGATCGGCATTGAGCGCATGCACCCCGCCTGCGGCATGCCAGGAGGAGCCGGCGGTGAGCACCGAGCGCTCGACGATTGCAACATCGGTCCAGCCGAACTTGGCCAAATGATAGAGCACAGAGGCGCCGACCACGCCGCCCCCGATCACCACAACCCTGTAGCTGTCTTTCATACCCGACCCTCCTATGACGGCTCGCAGGCTAATCGGGGGGTGATGGGATGGAAAGCAGGGGCGCGACATTTTCCACCCAATGCGCGACCCGAGCGGAGGGCGGGGGGCGCTGCCCCCCATCGCGGCGCTGGCGCGCCGGCGATTCCCCCCGGAGTATTTTGGCCAAGAAGAAGGGGCGGGTGCGGTTTGCGGGTTTTCGAGTTGACACTGTGTGATCGCGTCTCGCAGGTTTGTGAGGCGGGGCCCGGGGCGGGCTTGCAGGCAAGAGAGCGGGGGAGAGTGAGATGAACCGATCTGTGACGGCAGCGCTGGGCGCGGCCCTGGGCGTTTTGGTGGGAATGGCGCCGGCCGCGCCCCTGAAGGCCGAGTATCCCGACAAGCCGGTGCAGTTTGTGGTGCCCTGGCCGCCGGGGGATCTGGAGGACATCCTGACCCGGATGATCGCCGAGGATTTCCAGGCCGCCTATGATCAGCCCGCGGCGGTGGTCAACAAGCCCGGCGGCGGCGGCGGGCCGTTTCCCGGCGCGGTGGAGGTGGCGATCGCGCCGCCCGACGGGTCGGTGATCGGGTCCTTTGTCATCGGTGTGCCGGTGGTGGGCCCGCAGATCGGCATTCCTGAGCTTTCGCCCGACCCGTTCGAGCCGATCGGGATCTTCCTAACGTATCCCTTCGTGATCGTCACCTCGGGCGACGCGCCTTATGCCACGATGGAGGAGCTTGCGGCCTATGCCGCCGACAACCCCGTGGTGCTGGGCCATTTCGGCGCGCCGCTGACGCCGACCCAGGTGACGCTGGCCATGGCCAAGGAGATGGGCTTTGCCTATGCCTCGGATGCGGCCTTCGACATGCTTGATTGCAATTCGCTCGCCTCGGGCGATGTCGATGTGATGAACACCACGCTGCAGCTTGTCCTGCCCTGTCTGGACGATGTGACGGTGCTGGCCAGCGTGACGGGCGAGCGGATTTCGCTGACCCCGGATGCGCCGACGGTGGCCGAGCTTGTGCCCAGCCTCAACATCGCGCTCTGGAACGGGCTGTTTGTGCATAAGGACACCCCGGCCGACATCCGCGAGAAGATCGCCGTGGTGGCCCGCGAGACGGTGATGAGCGAACGTGCCCAGGAGGTGGCCGCCCAGACCGGGGCGCAGGTTTACTGGCTGCCGGCCGAGGAGAGCAGCGCGCAGATCACGGCCGATATCGAAACCTCGGCCCGCATCGCCGAGATCCTTGGCAACTGACGACCCCGCCCAGCCGGGGTCCGGGCTGGAGCCGCCGCATCACCGCGCCGAGATCGTGTTCGGCGCGGCGGCCTTCGGTGCCGCGCTGGTCCTGCTTGCGCTTCTGGGCCGGGAGACGACCTGGGTGAATGGCCAGCCGCTGACCCGCCAGCCGGGCTTCTGGCCGGCGGTCTCGATCGGCGGCATGGTGCTTTTTGGCGCAGCCGAACTGATCCGGCTGTGGCTGCGCGAGCGGCGCTCCGGCGGCGCGTCGATCGGGCCGGAGCTGGTCCGCTGGGTCCGGGCCGGCGAGTTCGTGGCCTGGTTCATGGCCTATGTCTGGCTGGTGCCGCAGCTGGGTTACTTGCCGGTCACGCTGATCTTCTGCGCCGCGCTGGCCTGGCGGCTGGGCTACCGCTCGGCGCGCATGATCTGGGTGGCGCTGGTCACCGGGCTGACCGTGGTGGTGGTGTTCAAGAGCCTCCTGAAGGTCTCGATCCCCGGCGGCGCGGTCTATGAGGCGCTGCCCGAGGCTGCGCGCAATTTCATGATCCTCTATCTCTGATGGAGATCCTGGGCGACAGCCTGTCGATGCTCGCGCGGCTCGATGTGATGGTCGCACTGCTCATCGGTTCGGTGGGCGGGGTGATCATCGGCGCGATCCCCGGGGTGGGGCCGGCCATTGCCATCGCGATCCTCCTGCCCGCGACCTATGCGCTGGAGCCTTTGGTGGGGCTCACGCTCCTGCTGGGCATCTATGGCTCGGCCATGTTCGGGGGGGCGATCCCGGCGATCCTGATCAACACGCCGGGCACCCCGGTCAATGCGTTGACCACCTATGACGGCTATCCGATGACTCGGGCGGGCGAGCCGCAGCGGGCGCTGGCCCTGGCCTTTGGGGCGAGCTTTGTGGGCGGGGTCTTCTCGGTCATCGTGCTGATGCTGCTCGCACCTGTGCTGGCCGAGGTCGCCCCGCTTTTCGGCTCGCGCGAGATCTTCCTGGCCACGCTTTTGGGCATGATCCTGGTGGTGCTGGCGCATCGCGGCCAGTACTTCGCCGCCGCGGCGCTGCTCTTTCTCGGGATCTTCCTGCAGACGATCGGGCTTGAATCGGTGCGCTACACCCAGCGCTACACCTTCGATCAAAGCTGGCTGACCAAGGGCGTGAACCTGATCGTCGTGGTGCTGGGGCTGTTTGCAATCTCTCAGGCCTTTCTGCTGCTCACCGGCAAGGACGACACCCCCCGCCCGCCGCGGCTGAAGGGCGGGCTCTTTGCCGGGCTGCGCGAGGTCCTCCGGCTGCCCAAATTCGTGCTGCCCGGGGCGGGCTATGGCACGGCGATGGGGATCATCCCCGGGGTGGGCGAGTTCACCGCGCAGTTTCTGAGCTACACAACCGCGCAACGTCTGTCGAAAACGCCCGAGCGGTTCGGCAAGGGCGCGCCCGAAGGGCTGGTCGCCTCGGAAAGTGCCAACAACGCGGTGCCGGCCGCCGCGATGGTCCCGCTCTTGGCGCTGGGCATCCCGGGCGAGGCGCTGACCGCGATGATGCTGTCGGTCTTTTACGTCCACAATGTGATCCCGGGGCCGACGCTCTTTCAGACCCGGATGGATTTCGTCCTCGCGCTCTATCTCTGCCTGCTGGCGCTCAATGTGCTGGCGCTGGTCTTCTTGATCGTCGCCACCCGGCCCTTGCTGCGGGTCGTGGCCATCCCCAACCGGTTTTTAGGCATGGCGATCCTGATCCTGAGCTTTGTGGGGGTCTATTCGCTGCGCAACTCAGCCACCGATTGCGCCATGGCCGCGGGCTTCGGCCTGCTGGGCCTGATCCTCAAGCGGCTGAACCTGCCGATCGTGCCGATCATTCTGGGCATGGTGCTGGGCGGGATCATGGAGGCGAAGTTCCGCACCTCGCTGGCGCGCATCCGCGAGCCTTGGGACTGGATCAACCGGCCCATTGCCGGGGCGATCTTTGCGCTGATCGTCCTTGTGATCCTCGCGCATCTGATCCCGGCCCTGCGCAAGCGCCGCAAGGCCTGAGCCTGTCAGCGCTCCGGCTGGGGGTGCTGATTGGAGGGCCTTCAGAAATACATCTTCCAGGTCGCGCGGATGTCCTGGTCGAGCTCCGGCGCGATCTGACAGGGGGCGGAGGCCATGATCGCCTCCTTGCGCTTGACCGCATTGGTCAGAAGGTCGGGCTTTTCGGCCTCCTCCCACTCCTTGGGGCTCATCCGATTGCCCAGCGTGGGATAGGTGTATTCGGTCTGCATCAGCCGCAGCGTCTGGTCCGAGCCCAGATAATGCCCCGGCCCCTCCAGACAGACCGCGCGCATTGCCTCGATCGAAACGCTGTCTTCGGTCACATCGATGCCGCGCACACAGCGCAGCGCCTGGCCGATGATATCGTCGCCCATCACCAGGCTTTCCATGCAAAACCCCAGCAGCGAGGCATGCATGCCGGCGGCCTCATAGACCATGTTGAGCCCGGCAAGCCCGGCCAGCGCATTGGTGATCCCCTGCTCCCAACCCGCCTGCATGTCGGGCAGCTTGCTGTCGGAAATCCCCGCCGCGGCCCCGCCGGGCAGCCCGTAAAACCGGTGCATCTGCGCGCAGCCCGCCGTCAGCAGCGCCTGCTCGGCCGAACCGCCCGACATCGCCCCGGTGCGCAGATCCGACACGAAAGGCCAGGTGCCGAAAACCGCCGGATGGCCCGGGCTGATCGCATTCACATAGACCACGCCGGCCAGGCATTCGGCCACGGCCTGCACAATGGCAAGCGCAATGGGGGCCGGGGCGGTGGCACCCGCCTGACCGGCCGAAAGCAGCAGGACCGGCATGCCCGCGTCGATGCAGCGCTCCATCACCGTGCAGCTTTCGGGCGCGAATTTCATCGGCGGGACGACAAAGCAATTGGAGTTGGAGATGAAGGGCCGTGCGCGCCATTCCGCCTCGCCGCCGGCAATCCTGTGCAAAAGCTCCACACAAGGCGCGACATTGGCCGGATCCATAAAGGAGGTGCCGATATGCTTTTTGGTGCCCGAAACCGCTGCATAGATGGTGTTGAGATCGAGTTCGAGCGAATCCGAGATGTCCCGGCAGACCATCGCGCGCTGGAAAAAATGCAGATTGTCGAGCGATTGGGTGATGCGCGCGGCATCGTAAAGATCGCGCGCGGTGCTTTCGCGATAGGTGCGGGTCAGCGGGTCGACGACATGGACCGCCGCCCCGGCCGTGCCGAAATGCACCTTGTCGGTGCCCAGATGCAGATCATGGGCCGGATCGCGGCCATGCAGGGTGATGCCGCGCGCGGCCTTGGCCAGCATGTCCTCAACCAGCGCGCGGGGAAAGCGCAGCCGGCCGTCCGCGCCCAGCTCGGCGCCCGCCCGCGTCATGATCTCGACCCCCGAGGCCGGCGCGTCGATCAGCCCGATCTCCTCCAGCGCATCGAGGGCGGCGGCGTGAATGCGGCCCACCTCCGTCTCGGTCAGCGGGGCATAGCGCCCGCCCTGCATGCCGGCGCGGATGGGGCGCACGGCCTCGGGCAAGGGGGCGGCGCGCTCGGCAATGCGCGCGGCCCGACCGCCGGAGCGGCGTTTGCGCGGTGCAGCCTCGGGGTCGGGCGTGAGTGTCATAAGCGCACCCTTTCTGACTTGGGATCGTAGAGCGGTTTCAGGCTGGCCCGGGCGGCATGGCGCGCGCCGGCGATCTCGATCTCAAAGCGCGAGGCGAGCATCTCCTGGGCGGTTTCGCCCTGGCTGGGCACATAGCCCATGCCGATGGCGCCCCCCAGCGCATGGCCGTAATTGCCCGAGGTGACGATCGAGACGATCTTGCCGTCGCGCACCACCGCCTCATTGTGAAACAGCATGGGCGCGGGGTCGTCGAGCTGGAACTGCACCATGCGGCGCGAAAGCCCCGCCTCCTTTTTGCGCAGCACCGCGTCGCGGCCGATGAAGTCGCCCTTGGCGGGTTTCACGGCAAAGCCCAGCCCGGCCTCCAGCACATGATCCTCATCGGTGATGTCATGGCCGAAATGGCGGAAGGCCTTTTCGATGCGGCAACTGTCGAGCGCATGCAGACCGCACAGCGTCAGCCCGTGTTCCGCGCCCGCCTCGGCGATCGCCTCGAAGACATGGGCGGCCTGGTCGGAGGAGATGTAGAGCTCCCAGCCCAGCTCGCCCACATATGACACGCGATGCGCGCGCGCGAGGCCCAGGCCGATCTCGATCTCCTGCGCGGTGCCAAAGGGGAAGGCCGCGTTGGAGAGGTCAGCCGGCGAGACCGCATTGAGAAGATCGCGCGCCCGCGGCCCCATCACGCAAAAGACCGCCTCACCGGCCGTGACATCGGTGATCACGGCGACATCCTCGCCCAGATGCCGGCGCAGCCAGGCGAGATCCCTTTGCAGGGTGAACCCCGGCACGACCAGCAGATAGGCAGTCTCGCCCAGCCGGGTGACGGTCAGGTCGCTTTCGATGCCACCACGCGCATTCAGCATCTGGGTGTAGACGAGCTTGCCGGCCGCGACATCCACGTCATTGGCGCAGACCCGCTGCAGGAAGGCACAGGCATCCGGCCCCTCGACCCGGATCTTGCCAAAGGAGGTCATGTCGAAAAGCCCCACCGCCTCGCGCACCGCCATATGCTCGGCACGGTGGTTGTCGAACCAGTTCTGGCCCTTCCAATCATACCGATACTCGGCGGTCTGACCGTCCCTTGCGAACCAATTGGCCCGCTCCCAGCCCGCCATTTCGCCAAAGACAGCGCCCCGCGCCTTCAGCGCCTGATGGATCGGGCTGCGGCGCACGCCCCGCGCGGTCACCGGCTGGCGATAGGGGTAATGGTCGGCATAGAGCAGGCCCAGCGTCTCGCTCACCCGCTCGCGCAGATAGCGTCGGTTGCGCTGGAAGGGCTGGGCGCGGCGGATGTCGACCTCCCACAGATCGAAGGGCGGCGCGCCCTCATCCATCCAGGCGGCCAGCGCCATGCCCGCCCCGCCGGAGCTGACGATGCCGATCGAGTTGTAGCCCGCCGCGATCCAATAGCCCGCAAGCTCCGGTGCCTCGCCCAGATAATATCGGTCATCGGGGGTGAAGCTTTCGGGCCCGTTAAAGAAGGTGTGGATCCCCGCCGACTGGAACATCGGCATCCGGGTCATCGCCTTTTCCAGGATCGGCTCGAAATGCCCGAAATCCTCGGGCAGGGCATCAAAGCTGAAATCCTCGGGGATGCCATTCATCCCCCAAGGCTTTGCGCGCGGCTCAAACGCGCCCAGCATCATCTTGCCGGCATCGCTTTTGTAATAGGCGCATTCATCGGGCACGCGAAGCACGGGCAGATGGCCCAGCCCGTCGATGGGCTCGGTCACCAGATAAAAATGCTCGCAGGCATGCAGGGGCAGGGTGACGCCCGAGGCGGCCGCCAGATCGCGCCCCCACATGCCGCCGCAATTGACCACGATGTCGGCGGCGATATGGCCGGTCTCCGCGCCCCGCGCCCAGTCCACCCCGGTCACGCGCCCGCCCGCCTGGGTGACGGCGGTGACCTTCACCCCCTCCTCGATGCGCGCGCCCTGCATCCGCGCGCCCTTGGCCAGGGCCATCGCGATATTGGCCGGGTCGCATTGCCCGTCGCCCGGCAGATGCACAGCGCCCACCACATCGGAGACATCGACATGCGGGTAAAGCGCACGCACCTCATTGGGGCCGATCTCGGCGACCTCGACATCGAAGGCGCGGGCGAGCGTGGCCTGACGCAGCAGCTCCTCATGCCGGTCGGCGGTGAGCGCGACCGAGATCGAGCCCACAGGCCGCATCCCGGTGGCAACGCCGGTCTCCTCCTCCAGCCGCAGGTAAAGATCGGTGGAGTATTTCGCCAGCCGGGTCATGTTCTCGCTCGCGCGCAGTTGGCCGATCAGGCCCGCCGCATG
Source organism: Pseudomonadota bacterium (assembly GCA_038521775.1). GTDB lineage: Bacteria > Pseudomonadota > Alphaproteobacteria > Rhodobacterales > Rhodobacteraceae > J013. The sequence continues at coordinate 12,311 of JBCBKN010000094.1, forward strand.
CCAGGTGGTGCCGCAGGTGAGCTGCTTGCGCTCCAAAAGGATCACGTCTTTCCAGCCGCGGGCCGCCAGGTGATAGGCCACCGAACAGCCCGAGACCCCGCCGCCGATAACCACAGCGCGGGCTTGGGTGGGAAGCTCAGCCATGCCGCCCTCCTGCCCGGGCGGTCTGCAGTTCAGACAGCGCAAGGCCCAGACCGGCGAGGATGTAGAACCCGCCAACCGCCCGGTCGACCCAGCGCTGCGCGCGCAGCATCAGCGGCGCAAGGGCCGCGGCCCCCATCAGCGCATAGCCGCCATAGACGAGCGCATTGATGGCCAGCGCTGTGGGCAGGATCACCGCCAGCTCGGCGCTCACCATCGCATCGCCGCCGACGAATTGGGTGAAGACCGCGCCATAGACGATCATCGCCTTTGGATTGGAAAGCGAGATCAGCACCGCCCGGCGCAGCGTGGCCGCGGCGCCATCTTCCACACTATCGGCGGCACCATCGGCAGCACGGGCCTCGGCCATCGGCAGCGGCGCCGATTTGCGGCGCAAAAGCCCGATGCCCATCCAGATCAGATAGGCAGCGCCAGCGAGCTTGAGGAGTGAAAAGAGCGCCTCATTGGCCAGAATGACAGCGCCCAACCCGGTGATCACCGCGGCCATGTAGAAAAGCCCGGCCAGGAGCACCCCGGCCACGGCCCAGGCCGCCCGGCCCAGCCCATGGCGCGCCGCCACGCTCATGCAATTGACGGCATTGGGGCC
>JBCBKN010000095.1:0-12970 GCA_038521775.1 Pseudomonadota bacterium
CAGCAGCATGGGAGCTGTCGGACCCGGCCCTGCCCGAGCGCTATGAGATCACCGTCTATCAGATGGGCTGGCGGCTGGGCGGCAAATGCGCCTCGGGCCGCGACCAGGGCCGGGGCGACCGGATCGAGGAGCACGGGCTGCATGTGTTCTTTGGCTATTACGACAATGCCTTTGCGGTGCTCAAAGCGGTCTATGAGGCGCTGGCCGACCAGCCGGGCCGCATCTATCCCACCGTCTATGATGCGATGCTGCCTTCGGGTCAGATCACCCTGGCCGAGGAGCATAAGGGCGCCTGGTCGACCTGGAGCATCGATCTGCCGGACATGCCGGGCCTGCCGGGCGATGGCGACCCGCCCGGGCCTTTCACCGCGCTCTTGCATGGGCTGGAGGCGCTGGGCGATCAGATCGCGCGCCTCTTTCACGGGCAGGACGCCCCACAGGACGACCCCCTGGCCGCCCCCCAGGCCCCCTCACTGCCCGAGGCGCCGCATTGGTGGTCGCATCTGACCGGAAGCGCGTTTTCCGATGTCGCGCATTTTTTCAAGAACGCGACCAGCGGCAGCTATGCGCTGGCCCGCGCGCTCGCCCATGCGGTGCAGGCCCGCGGGGCGGCCGACCCCGCGCATCACGGGCATATGCTCTCGCTGCTGGAGGCGCTGCGGCGCGAGGTCGAGGCGCTTTGGGACAAAGACGGGTTCGACGCCTGGTGGGCGGGGCTGGCCGCCGATCTGCGCCGGGCCTTCGTGCTCGTCGATCTGGGGCTCACCGTGGGCATCGGGGCGCTGCGCGAGGGGTTCTTTTGGAACCCCACCGCCGCCGCGGCGCGGATGAACGGCACGGATTTTCGGGCCTGGCTTGCAGCGAATGGCGCCTTCAAGGTCACGCGCGACAGCGCCATGGTCCGCGCGCTTTACGACCTCACCTTCGCCTATCCCAGCGGCGATCACACGCAACCGGGCGATCTGGCCGCCGGTTCCACCGTGACCGGGCTTTTTCACATGATCCTCTATCGCGGCGGGTTTTTGTGGAAGATGCGGGCGGGCACGGGCGATATCGTGGCCGCGCCAATGTATGAGGCGCTGAAGGCGCGGGGCGTGCGGTTTGAGTTCTTTGCCAAGATCACCGAGATCGAGCCCTCGCCCTATCAGGACCAGATCGCGGCGGTTCATTTCTCGCGCCAGGTCCGGCTGAAGGACGGCCCCTATGCCCCCTTGATCGACGTGAAGGGCCTGCCCTCTTGGCCGTCCGAGCCGCTTTACGATCAGATCGTCGAGGGCGATGCGCTGAAGGCCCGGCGCATCAATCTGGAATCGCACTGGTCGGGCTGGGAGGATACCGGCGGCACCGAAACCCTGCTTTACGGGCGCGATTTCGACGTGGCGGTCTGCGGCATTCCCATCGATGCGCTGCACGGCATCGGCGCCAAGCTAATCGCGGCCAAGCCGGGCTGGGCCGAGATGGTTGCCAATGTCCGCACCGTGCAGACCCAGAATGTCCAGCTCTGGCTCGACCGGACAGGGGCTGATCTTGGGCCGCTGCCGGCCGGCACGGTGGTGGGCGCGAATGACAGCTCGCCCCTCAACGCCGCTGGTGACGTCTCCGAGGTGCTGCCGGCCGAGAGCTGGCCCACAGGGAGGGCCACCAACGGGCCCACAGGGGGGGCCACAGACGGGCCCGCAGGGGGAGCCACAGGGGGGGCCACGGAGGGGCCCAAGCATCTGAGCATCTTTTCAGCCGCCATGCCCGGCCCGCCCACAGCCCCACCGCCCACGGCCATGGACACACCCGCCAAGGCCGCCGCTGCCGTTCACGCCACCGCGCTCGACTTCCTGGCCCGCGGCGCGCCGGTGCTCTGGCCCCAGATCGCCACGGCAGACGGGTTCGACTGGTCCGCCCTTTATGATCCGGGCGCAGCCACGGGGCCGGAGCGGCTGCGCGCCCAGTTCCTGCGCGCCAATATCGACCCCGACCAGCGCTACACCCTTTCGGTCGCGGGCAGCGCGCAGCACCGGCTGCGGGTGGACGGGTCGGGCTATGACAATCTTTACCTCTGCGGCGACTGGACCGACAATCCCGGCAATCTGGGCGGGTTCGAATCGACCATCATGTCGGGCCGGCTGGCGGCGCGTGCGATCTCGGGCTTTCCCGAACGCCTGCTGCGCGTGCCCGATGACAGCCCCTATTACGACCAGCGCCCGCCCTATGCGAACCCGGCCCGCTTGCCGGTTTTCGTCGAGTATAACGGCGTGCAGACCTTTCCCGGCCCGTTCACCTTTTCCGACGTCAAGGGCTGGGCATTTTTCCTGCCCGGCGATCCCGAAAAGCTGGCCGCGCTCACCGATCAGGTCTTCAACATTCCCAGCCGCAATGCCGTGCCCTTTGTGCCGCTGAGCCATATGATGATGCTGAGCTTCATCGACATTCCCAAGGCAAGCTCGCCCTACAATCCGGACGCCTCGGGCGCGCATGAGCAGGAAGCCGCACTCTGGGTCTTTCTGGGCCGGCGCGAGAGCCCCGACAGCGACCGCATCGTCTCGATCGGCGGCTTCACGCCCTATCTCATCATCAACAACCCGCTGGGCCTGATCGAGGGCCGCAATGTCTGGGGCTATATGAAACAGCTCGGGCAGATCGGCCTGCCCGGCCCCGACGATCCGGGCTTTTCGGTCGATGTCTATGGCGTGCGGAAAGACCCGTTCACGTCGCCCTGGGATTACCGGCGGCTGATGACGCTGACCCGGCAGGCGGAGGGCGGCAGGGGCGAGACCTTTGACGACATCGCCGGTGCGGCCCGGCTGATCGGCGCGGGGCTGGCCGACCGCACCAAAGGCCTTAAGCCAAGCTGGCAGCTGGCCAAGAACCTCTGGGAGGATTTCCTGCATCGCAGCATGGACCAGATCTTCCTCAAGCAGTTTCGCGACATCTCGGTGCCCGAGCGGGCCTCTTTTCAGGCGATCACGTCAGCGCCCGCGATCCTGCACAGCGTCTCGGGCATATCGCTCACCGATCGCTACAGGCTTGACATCGACGATCTCTTCAACGCGTCGCTGGTCGAGACATTGGGCGTGCCGGCCCGTGCCGAGCTCGATTTCGGCCTGAGCTTCACGATGGAATTTACCCTAGGAAACGGGACAACCCTTTGGCAGGCGGAGGTCGAGCGATGAGCGAAACGCGCGAGAAAGTGGTGGTGCTGGGCGGCGGGCTTGGCGGGCTGACGGCGGCCTATGGGCTGACCGCGCCCGAACAGGGCGGGCGCTATGACGTGACCGTCTATACCATGGGCTGGCGGCTGGGCGGCAAGGGCGCCTCGGGCCGCAACCCCGCCAAGCACAATCGCATCGAGGAGCATGGCCTGCACATCTGGTTTGGCTGCTATGACAATGCCTTTACCATGATGGGCAAGGTTTTTGACGAGATCGACCGCCCGGCCGATGCGCCGCTTGCCCGGCTCGACACCGCCTTTGGCAAGCAAAGCGACTTTCTGCTCAAGGAAAATGTCGAGGGCGAATGGCGCGACTGGTTGATCCGCTTTCCCGAGAACGACCATGCGCCGGGCGGGCACCCCTCGGTCTGGGATTTTCTGGCCATCCTGATGGGTTGGGTGAAGCAGGCCCTGGCCGAAACCGGCCTGTCCAGCGCTGACATACCCGCCGCGGTGTCTGAAAAACTTGAGGCCGGGCTTGACGATCCGGCCCAGCACCAGTCGCTTTTCAGCGAAATTCGCGACGGGCTGAGCCATCTGCATCTGGGGGGCATTGCCCATGCCCTGCATGCGCGGTTTCAGGGCGAAGCCCAGCACGCCCCGCTTTGGGCCGAGGCTGCGGCCGCGGCGCTCAAACTGCTCGCCGAAGTCACCTGGGATCACCTCAAAAGCCGCATTCCCCAGGACGACACCGCCCGGCGGATGTGGATCTTTGCCTATCTGGGCATCACCATCCTGCGCGGCATCCTGCTCGACAATCTGATGAAGAACGGCGTCTACAGCATCAATGGCGAGGATGGCCGGGCCTGGTTCCGCCGGCATGCCAGCCTGCCCGATGACGCGCCGGGCGATCCCAACGGGCTGGCCTATGACGGCCCGCTGATCCAGGCGCTTTACGATGCCTGTTTTGCCTATGCCGGCGGCGACACCGACCGGCCAGATTTCTCCGCGGCAACCTTGCTGCGCGCCTGCCTCTGGCTGCCCTTTTCCTATAAGGGCGCGTTTTGCTTTGAGATGCAGGCCGGCATGGGCGACACGGTCTTCACCCCGCTTTATCAATGCCTGCTGGCGCGCGGGGTGAAGTTCGAGTTCTTCGCCCAGGCCACCGATATGACCGCGAGCAGCATCGACCAGACGGTTCAAAGCGTGACGATCACCCGGCAGGTGCAGCTCAAGACCGGGCGCTATCTGCCGCTGGTCAAGGTGCGCGATCTGCTCTGCTGGCCCTCCGCCCCGCTTTATGACCAGATCGTGGGCGGCGAGATCCTGCGCAAGGCCGAGGTCAATCTGGAGCATGTGACCTCCGGCTGGCCCAATACCGGGCCCGAGGAGGTGCTGCGCGCCGGCAGCGATTTCGACCATCTGGTGATGGCCATTCCGCTGCCCACCCACCGCCATGTCTGTGCCGAGCTCGCCGAGAGCCGCCCGGCCTGGAAAGACGCGCTCGACCATGTGACCTCGGTGCGCACGCTTGCCGCCCAGCTCTGGTTCCGCCCCACGCGGCAGGAGCTGGGGGTGGAGGCGCCCCCCGTCGTCACCGGCGCCTTTGTCGAGCCCTGGGCGAGCCTGGCCGATTTCTCGCATCTTTTGCTGCGCGAAGACTGGTCGGACCTGCCGGTCACCTATCTGAGCTACACCTGCGGTCCGCTGCCCGACAGGGCCGGCGACAGCCAGGCCCAGGCGCAGGCTTTCGTGCTGGCCAGCCTGCGCGCCTATCTTGAGGACAGCGCCACGCCGCTCTGGCCGGGCAGCCGCCTGCCCGATGGCGATTTCGACTATGATCTCCTCTGGGCCGACAGCGGCATCGGCCCGGCCCGGCTGCGCGCCCAGTACATCCGTGCAAATATCGACCCCAACGAGCTTTACGTGCTCTCCACCCATCAGGGCATCGGGCATCGGCCGAAAACACGGGCGGCCGGGCTGACCAATCTCGCCTTTGCGGGGGATTGGACGGATAATGGCTTCAACATCTCCTCGGTCGAGGGCGCGGTGATGTCTGGCCTGCAGGCCTCGCGCGCAATCTCCGGCTTGCCCAAGGACATTGTGGGCGAGGATCCGGGCTCGCTCTCACCCAGCTCCTAGCCCGGCCCGCCCGGGCGAGGCCGACCCTGGCGGGACAGGGGTGGGCTGCGCTGCGCTATGTCGCCCTGTCCTTACCCTGCCGGGGTGGGTCCCGCCAGGGTCGGCCCGGATCTGCCAAGATCGGCCAGGGTCTGCCCGGGTCTGCCAAGATCTGCCAGTGTCGGCCAGCACATCCGCTCAGCGCTTGCGGAACGCCCCGCCATAGCCGCCCTGGCCTGCGGAGGGAAACGCCCCCTCGGCCAGATAGCGCGCATGGCACCGCGCCAGGGCGGCCCGGTCCAGCGCCACACCCAGCCCCGGCCCCTGGGGCACCGGCAGACCGCCGCCCTGCGGCTGCATCGGCCCGCCCTCGATCACATCATCGGCATACCAGCGCAGCAGCGTCTGGCTGGCCCCGCGTATGTGCTCCAGAGCCGCTGAGAGGTGCAGATAGGCGGCACTCGCAATCCCCGTCTCACCGGAATGAAAGCGAAACCCGACCCCCATCGCCGCACAGGCCGCCACAAAATCGCGCGTTCCCGCAATGCCGCCCAGCTCGTTGACATTGGTCACGATCGCATCCGGGCAGCCCAGCTGCACCGCCTTTGGCAGGTCGATCCGGTGGGATGAAAAAGACAGCGGCAGATGCGCGCGCAGCGCGGCCATCTCCTCATAGCTCTCGCAGGGTTCTTCGACCCAATGGATGTCAAAGCCGATGAACCGCGGCAGTGCTGCGCGGGCGGTCGGAAGGGTCCAGACCCCATTTGCATCCAGCGAAAGCGGGCGGTCGCCGATCGCTGCCCGCACCTCGCGGACCATTGCGACCTCCTCGGCCAGATCCACTGTCCCGATTTTGCCCTCAAAGGCCCGCGCATCGTACCGCTCGATCATCCCAGCGCAGAAGTTTGCAATATCGGTGGGGCTGGCCTCGCCCGGCTCGCCGGGCCCGGCCAGGCGATAGCTGAAATATTCGGTGAGCGGGATCTCGCGCCGCACCGCCCCGCCAAGAAGCGCATAAAGCGGGCGCCCTTCGGTTTTCCCCCGCGCGTCCCACATCGCCATCTCAACCCCGGCAAAGGCCCGCCGCGTTGCCAGAACATTGCCCCAGGGGGTGTAGTCCATGGCCGGCACGCAGCGGGCCGCGGCGCCGTTCACATCATGCAGGTCCTGCCCCGTCAGCCGATCGCTCAGCGCCAGGACATCCGCCGCCCGATCGCCATCGGCGCATTCACCAAGCCCGATCACGCCATCGTCGGTTTCCAGCTCGACCACGGTCTTGGTGAGCGAGGCAATCGCCCCATAGCTGAAGCGGTAGGGCGCACGCAGCGGAATGTTGACCGGGGTCGCGCGCAGCCGGCGAATTTTCATGGGTCTGCGCTTTGATCGGCCCGGCTTGGGTCAGCGCCGCCCTGATCGGTGGGTCGGTCGGGGCGCGGGCCATTTCGCGCATCTGCCGGCCCGCTTCTGCGCTTGTCGAGATTCGAGCCCGGCTGCGGGTCGGGGCGCTTGTCGAGCTTTGGGTCAGGCCCGGCCTCCGTCTCTTCGTCAAAGCCGGCGGGCGGCTCGGCTCTGCCGCCGGCACCACCATCGCGCACCGCATCTGCGCGAGGTTCCTGCAACAGTTCCGACAAAGCCTGGCGCGCCTCCCCTGCCTCGCGCGCAAGCCCGATCCTGTCAAAGAGCATACAGGCTTCATCGAGATGCGCCCGCCGGCTGGTTGCATCGAGACCGTCCGCCCGGCCGAGCTGCAGCCGCGCGCGGGCGGTTTCATAGGCAAGCCCGGCCACCTCGGCCGCGGCCAGCGCATCCTCCATCGCGCGGCGCGCCGCTGCATCCCGCCCACGCCGGGTGAGGTCGCGGGCCTGTTGCAGCAGATAGCGCGCCCGGCCCAGCGGAAAGCTCTTTGCGAAGGCCGCAAAACCGCGCAGCGCGCGCCGGGCGAGCTTTGCGGCCCTGTTCGCCTCGGCCCCAAGCACCGCGGCCGGTGCCTCGGCCTGGTCGAGAAAGATCGTGCACACCCCGTCATAGGCATCGAGCGCATAGACCCCGATCGGCGGCGTGTTGGCAATGTCCGCAAGGGCCGCTTCGGCCAATGCCCAGGCCTGCGCCTCGCGGCCAAGCCGGTGCTCGGCCAGCGCCAGCAATCCGATCACATGCAGCCGGTCGAGGATAAAGCCGGGCAGCAGCAGCTCGCTTGCCTCGCGCAGCAGCTCATGCGCCCCCGCATAATCCGACAGCCGCAGCGCCTGTTCGCCCAGTGAGATACGCACGAAATAGCTGTGCTGCTGGTCGCGATAGGCATCGACGAGATCGCGGTAGATCTGCCCGAGCTGCCGGGCCTGCGCAAAATCCGCGCCCAGATAGGCCACGAACCATGAAAACGAGGTGAGGTCGATTTCCAGCCGCCTGTTGCCGATATTGCGCGCGCGGGGCAGGGCCAGGTCGAGATGGCGCTGGGCGGTTGCCAGGCGCCCCTGCCCGACCGCGTGAATGGCCAGGTAGTAGGATTGGAACGCCAGTTCGAAATCGCTCGATCCGGTGGCAGGCAAGGTCTCGACCGCATCGGCATAATGGTCCGAGGCCCGACCGAGCCGCGCGATGGCCAGCGACACCGAGAACTGGGCAAAGGACCTGCGGATGCGCGCCGGCGAATTGGCGGCTTCGGCATAATTCAGACCCATCAGCGTGGTGAGCAGCAATTCCGGCAGGCGCTGTTCGAAAAAGAAGAGATGGCCGAACTTTTCCAACCCATCGGCAAGCATCGCCTCCCGATGCCGTTCGGGCCGGCCGGGGTCGGGTCGCAGCCGGCGCAGTCGGTTGAGGATCTGGCGCGCGGCACTGCGCAGGATGGCCAGGCCGAGCCCGGCGCGGCTTTTGGGCCAGCGCAGACCCATGGCCCGGAACCCCGCATCGAACCGCGCAAAGCTGCGCTCGGGCTCGGCAAGCCCGGTATAGATCTGTCCCAGGGCAAGCTCGATTTCGGCCAGCCGCCTGTCATCGGCGGTGCCGGTCTTGCCCAGGGCGGTGCGGGCGCGTTCGTAAAGTGCCGCGGCCTCGGCATAGGCGCCGCCCCGCAAGGCCTCGCCGCCGCCGCCGGCCAGATAGGCAAGTGCCCGTTCAGGCCGTTCGGCCGCGCTCCAATGCTCGGCAAGCACGACCTTCTGGGTCTGCGCGGCATCGGGCAGGTTTGCTTCCATCCAGCCCGCGATTGCCGCGTGCAGTGAGCGCCGATTGGCAAAGCTCAGGAGCCGGTAGACAGCCTCCTGCAGGATGATATGGCGAAAGCTGTAGACGGCGCGGTCGGCATCGGCGCGCAGATAGTCGCGCTGTTCCAAAAGCCGGGCGTCGCCGGCGCATTGCTCAAGCGCGGGCTGCATGGGATGCACGGCTGCCAGCAGGCGCAGCGCCACCTGACGGCCGACGACCGCCGCGGTCTTGAGGGTGAGCTGCAATTCAGGCTCAAGCCGGTCGAGGCGCGCGACGATCACCCGCTCCAGCGTGGCCGGCAGCACACCGGGGCGGGTTGCACTGTCGGCCGTCTCCGATGGCCGCGCAGCACCGCGTATCGTGTCGATATCGGCCTCCAGACGGGCCAGCCCGCCTGCCGTGTCGAGATGGCCCATTTCGCGCAGCGCCAGCAGCAGCTCGCGGGTGAAATACGGATTGCCGCCGCCGCGACTTACAAGAAGCGCCAGCAGATCGTCGTGAAGCGTCTCGACACCCAGTGTGGACCGGGCAAGCGCGGCCACGGCGGGTTGGGTCATTTCGCCCAGATCGATCTCCCGGCAGGCGAGCAGGGCCGTCAGCTCCTCAACGAACGGCGCTGCCTTTTCGCGGTCGGATCGCAGGCATAGGACAAAGAAAATGGGCGCACCCGCCCGCGCCGTGTCGAGCAGAAAGCGCCAGCTCGCACTGTCCATCCATTGGCAATCGTCGAGCAGGATCAGCGTCGGCCGGCCGGCCAGCCCATGTTCGAGCAACCGGTGCATGAGCGTGGCGGTGTTGTCGGCCCGCGTCGCCGCGTTCATCTGCGCGGTCAACGCGGTGTCGGGGATGGCCAGCCGAAAGAGAGGCGCCAGAAGCGGCAGGCGCTGGCGCAACGACGGCTCATCCGGCAGAGCCGCGGCAATCCGGGCCTGGCCTGCCGCGGCCATGTCGCCCGGCGCGATGCCAAACAGCGCAGAAAAGACCCCGTGCCAGGCGGCATAGACGCTGTTTGCCTCAAGCGTGTCGACCTCGCCGCGCAGCACAGCCAGCCCGGCGGAGGCCGCAATGCGCGCAGCCGCGTTTGCCAGGGTGGATTTGCCGATGCCCGTCGGCCCGTTGAGGAGAAGTGCGGCCGGCGTTCCGGTCTGCACAAAGGTCTCGATCTGTTCCTGAATCGCGGCGCATTCCGCGTCTCGCCCGGCAATGGCCTCAGCACCCGGGGGTGCCGCCTGCGCGGCGCGGGGATCGGGCGCTTTCTCGGTTTCGCCGCGCAGCCTTGTGACAGGCATCGGCCTGTCGAGCCCCTTCAGCGCAATCTCCTCTGTCGGTGCAAAGGCAAACCGTCGCGACGCGGCCATCCGGGTCGGCTCATCGACCAGAACGCCGCCATCGGCCTTGCCCATCAGCCGCGCGGTCCGGTTGGCCACGGTGCCGCGGACCGAAAAGCTGCGCCACCGGTCATTGCCCAGAAAGCCGCAGAACATCGTGCCGGTGCCGATGCCGATGCCCCGTCCGACCTGCGCCGCCCAGCCTTGCGGGCGCGTCTCATCGCGACCGGCCTCGGGCGCGTCGCGGCCCCCTGCGCCGCGATCAAACAGCGCTGCGACCCGATGCATGGCCGCCACCGCGCGGACCGCGTCATCTTCATGCGACAGCATCGGCAACCCGAACGCGGCCAGCAGAACCGTGCCCTTGTCATCGACCGTCAGGCTTTGCACCACGCCACCGAAATCATGAACAATCGCCTGAATGGCCAAGACCCGGGCCTGCAGCGTGGCAAGATCGTCGCCCGGGCCGCCAAACACCGCATCGAGCGACAGAAAGGCCGCGGTGAGCTGGCGAAGCTCGGCCAGCCACGCGCCCTGGCCCGTGGCGATCTGGCCGCGCAGCGCGCCGTGCAAAAACCGCTCCAGCGTGCCGGGGTCTGGGGGCGGCGCGCTCAGCCTGGCCTCGGGCGCCTCCGGGGCCAGGGGCGAGGTTCCCGCCGCGCGCATCGCATGGCTGACCGACAGGCAGGCGCTGCCACCGGGCAGACGGCGCAGGGGCCAGACCGCTTCGACACAATCTGCGGCCACGGCGTCCAGCACGATCTCGTCGGGCCTGGCACGCCCGGGCAGGCTGCGCAGCGCCACGAGCGGGGGGCCTGCCAGAAGCTGGAGGCGATGGCCCTCATGCCCGCCGACATAAATGCGCTGGACCGGGCCTGCGGCGATGGTTGCATGCAGCGACAGATCGCTGCCATCGCCCAGCCGCGCATCCGTCAGGCCCGCGCGCAGCTCGGCCGCCGCCCTGGCGGCGCGCCGCACAGCCAGGGGAAGACCGCGCAGATCCGCCGCAACCCAATAGGCAAGCAGCGCATCGCCGATCAGCTTGTCGATCTCGCCGCCGGCATCGAGGATCTGGTCGATCATCCGGCCGAAATGGTGGTTGAGCGTGCCTGTCAGCTGCTCCACACCGTCCGGGCCCATGCCCTCGAACCGCTCGGTCATCGGTGTGAACCCGGCAATGTCGAGCAAGAGCACCGCTGCATGCACCGGCACCGAGGCCGCATCGGTCGAGCGCGCACGCTCCGGCGCCTCTGCGCAATCGCGGGCGACCGCGCCCGAAACAAGGCTTGTCAGAAACTGCTGATCCTGCCGCATCCAGCGCCACCCATTGCTTCGCGCGCGAGGGTATCCGGCATTTGCCCGCTATGCACGAGCGACATTTTCAGATGTGGCAACGTCGACATCCGGCATGTTTTGCTTGCGCACACAGCATATGTATGCGTAGTCCGCCGCGAAGATGCACATCTGACGCAAGCAGAAGCTACCTTTTCAAAGATCGGGGGTTTCTTGAAGAACGCCATTCTGATTTCGATCGACGATCTTTTCAATCACGTTCGATATCGCGACAAGTTCGGCGTCGAGGTGCACACTCCAAATATCGACCGGCTCGCCGCGATGGGCACGTTCTTTGAGCAGGCCTATGCGACCACCCCGGTCTGCAGCCCCAGCCGGGCGACCATCGTCACCGGTCAGTCGATGTTTGAAACCGGGATCTTTGGCAATGCCGAGGATTTCTACAAGTTCATCGATGTGCAGGACACGATCTTTGCGGCCTACAAGACCGCGGGCTACACGACCGTCGCGAATGGCAAGATCTTTCACTCCACGGCGCTGGAGCCGGGCTATGCGTCAGGGATCATCGACCGGACAACCAATCCAACGGGGTTGAATAACGAAACCTTCGGCATCCCTTTTGGCTCCGGCCCGGCACCCGCGGGCACGCCCGACAGCGCGTTTTGGGACTATGACGTGGTCAGCAATGCCATCGAGTTTCTCAACAGCAACGCGGCGGCCGCGCCCTATTTCCTGACCGTGGGGCTGGTCCGACCGCATTACCCCACAATCGCGCCGCAATCCTATTTCGACCTCTATCCGCTTGAAGACATAATCGACGCGGGGATCTCGCCCGAAGGGCTGGCCCTGCCCGATTTTGCGCGGCAGTTCCTGAAAGACAACGACCCGCCCTCGGCGACCGCAACGCGCATTCAGGCCTATCTTGCATCGGTCAGCTTTGCCGATGCACAGCTTGGACGGCTTTTTGAAGCGATGGATGAGGGCGGGCATTGGGACGACACCACCGTGCTGTTGTTCTCGGACCATGGCTTTCAGCTTGGCGATCGGGACTTCTTTGGGAAGTTCACGCTGTGGGAGGAGGCGGCAAACGCACCGCTGATCGTCTATGACCCCGACCAGGCAACCGCAGGCCGCACGGTGGAAACGCCGATCAGCCTCAACCAGATCTTCCCCACCATGACCGAATTGTCGGGCATCGCGACGCCAAGCAGCGTGACCGCACAAAGCTTTGCTGCGCTGGTCGATCCCTCGCTGGGGTCGCATCAGGCAAAGCCGGCGCTGACATTCATCAACGGCTCGGTGGGCATGCGCGACGGCGATCTGCGGCTTATCCGATACGAGGACGGCTCGCTTGAGCTTTATGACGTGGCCGCCGACCCGCAACAGGCCGTCAACCTCGCCGCCGATCCGGCCAACAGGTCGCTGCTCATCGAGGCGCTGCGCAGCCTACGTGACGCTGCCCGCGATGAACAGATCCGGCTGGTGGGCGAGACCGAAGAGCTCGTCTTTGGCGCTGGCGGCGAGGCGATCATCGCCACCGGCGCAGGCCGGCTGATCGGCGGTCTTGGCGACGACGCCTATTTCATCGAAGCCGGCGCAATCCCGGTCGAGACGCGCAATGGCGGCGAGGATATGGTGGTGTTTCGTGCGTCCGAGGCCCGCGATGTCTGGCAATACTGGTTGCCCGCCCATATCGAGAACCTGACCGTCGGCATTGGCGTGAACGAGATGACGGTCATGGGCAACAATCTGGGCAACCGGATTGTCGCCAACAACTCCCGTGATGCGAGCCTGACGGTCAATGCCGGTTTTGGCGACGATTCGGTGTTCGGATCGCTCGGCGAAGACACGCTGATCGGGGCTGGGGGCGATGACATTC
>JBCBKN010000096.1:0-12931 GCA_038521775.1 Pseudomonadota bacterium
GCCGGGCTCGATCCGCTCGGCGCGGCACGGGTGCATCTGGAGGCCGAAGCCGCGAAGCTGGCCTATGATGCGCGCAACCGCTTTCTGGGCGATCCCGAGACCAGCCCGCGCCTGCCGCATATGCTCTCCGAGGCCACGGCCGACGCGCTTGCGGGGTTGATCGACCCGGACCGGGCCGCGCCGATGCCGCCCCCTGCGGCCGAGGCGGTGCACCGCGAGACCATCTGCCTGAGCGTGATCGACCGCGACCGCATGGCTGTCTCGCTGATCTACTCGGTCTTCGACAGCTTCGGGTCGGGGCTTGCCTCGCCGCGCTTTGGCATTCCCTACCACAATCGTGGTGCGGGCTTTTCGCTGACCCCGGGCCATGCGAATGAGGCCAAGGGCGGCCGTCGGCCGCTGCACACGATCATCCCGGCCATGGTCACCAAGGACGGCGCACTTGAGCTGGCCTATGGGGTGATGGGCGGCCAGTACCAGCCGGCCGGGCATTTGCGGGTGCTGGGCAATATGGTCGATTTCGGCATGGATCTGCAGCAGGCCGTCGATGCGCCGCGCAGCTTTCCCCAAAACGGCGCGCTTGAGCTTGAGCGCGGCTATGGGCCCGAGCCCCGGGCCGCCCTGGCCGCGCTGGGGCATCAGATCGCAACGCCGGACGTGCCGCTTGGCGGCGCACAGGCGGTGCAGATCGATCATGCCCGCGGTGTGCTGATCGGCGCGTCGGATCCACGCAAGGACGGCTGCGCTTTGGGCCGGTGACGGGCGATCGGCGCGACGCGCCACGCGGCGGTGGATCGCGCGATGGGTGGATTGCGACGGTATTGCGATGATCGCGTGCCACGTCAGTGGCTGATTGCGACAGTGGCGTCTGATGTCAGTGGCGTCCCGCTCAATGGCGTCCCGCGTCAGTGGCGTCCCGCGTCAGTGGCGAATGGTGCCGATCTCGTAGCGGTCGCCCATCAGCGGTCCGAACATCGATGTGACATCGGGATGCTCGACTGGCTCGCCGCTGTCATCGGGCAAAAGATTCTGCTCGGAGACATAGGCGACATAATAGCTCGTCTCATTCTCGGCGAGCAGATGGTAGAACGGCTGTTCCTTGGAGGGGCGGTGCTCCTCGGGGATCGACAGCCACCATTCCTCGGTGTTGTCGAACACCGGATCGACATCGAAAATCACGCCGCGGAACGGATGAAACCGGTGTCGGACCACCTGCCCAATCGAAAACTTCGCCGCAACCCGCATCATGGCGCCTAACTAGCCCCGAACGGTCGGGCAAACAAGGGGGCGCGACGCGTGCACAACCGGGCCGGTTTCGCCTTTGTTTGACGGCCGCAGATCGCAATGCGCCGCAGCGTGGAGCCGCACCAATGAGGCCTGCCGGAGGTGGAGAGGCGCGCGGCGGCTGGCGTGACAAGCCGCGACCGCCCTGCTAGGCACGCGCGTCCAAAGGGGGCGTGGCGTCGATGCTCATCACTGTCTTGCAAACCATCGCACCGGTCTTCCTGCTGGCCGGCATCGGCTATGCCTGGGTACGGCTTGGCCATGCCTATGACCTTGGCTTTGTCACCCGCCTGGCCATGCAGCTGGGCCTGCCCTGCCTGATCTTCACCGGGCTTGCCCAGGCGCGGATCGACGCGGCCCTTCTGGCCGATATCGCGCTTGCCGCGCTGGTCGGGTATTTTGCCGTGGGGGTGCTGAGCCTTGTGCTCTGCGTGGCCCTGCGGCTTGACCTGCGCACCTATCTCTCGCCCATCGTTTTCGGCAATACCGGCAATCTTGGCCTGCCTGTGGCCTATTTCGCCTATGGCGATGCCGGGCTGGCCTATGCGCTGGTGGTGTTTGCGGTGATGGCGGTCTTGAACTTCACGCTGGGGGTCTGGCTGGTCTCCGGCCGCGGGTCGGGCGAAATGCTGCGCCAGCCCATCGCCTGGGCGGCGGCATTGGGCGGCCTGGCGATGCTGACCGAATGGCAGCCGCCGATCTGGGCGATGAACACGCTGGAACTGCTGGGCCAGATCGCCATCCCTCTCATGCTGCTCACGCTCGGCGTGGCCGTCGCCCGGCTGACCGTGCGCGACATTGGGCGCGCCACGCTGATTTCGCTGCTCAAACTGGCGATTGGTCTGGTGGCGGCGGCCGGTGTGGTGCTGGCCTTCGATCTGGGCTGTGGCACGCTGGGCGGCGCCTTCGCGCTTCAGTTTGCCATGCCGGTGGCGGTCACCTCCTATCTCCTGGCCACCCGCTATGACACGCAGCCGGGCGCGGTCGCCGGGCTGGTCGTTGTCTCCACCCTGATCTCGGTGCCGGCCATACCCGCGATTTTGGGCTGGCTTGCCATCGGGTGACGGGACCATCCCGAAATGCGGCGCAGGCAGCGAACCCTGCCTGCGAAAACCCCGCGACAAACCGCTCGGGATGGCGTAAAGTTGCGCTCATGAGCGAGCAGAAATGGCGACCGGGAATCCGGCGTGTGGCAATGCTTGCGGTGCTGGTCGTTATGGGATCCTGTTCGCTGGGTCCATCGGACGGGCCGGTCTCGGATACCGAGAATGCCTGCACGATCATCAGCGAGCGCCCGCACTGGTACCGCGCGGCCAAGGAGGCCGAAGCGCGCTGGGGCGTGCCCCGCGAGCTTGTCTTTTCGATCATCTGGCGCGAATCGAGCTTTCGGGCGGACGCCCGAACCCGCCGCACGTTCTTTTTGGGCATCATCCCGACCGGACGCGTCTCATCGGCCTATGGCTTTGCCCAGGCCATTGACGGCACCTGGGCCTGGTACCGCAAGGAGACCGGCAACAGCGGTGCGGACCGAGAAAGTTTTCGCGACGCGGCCGATTTCGTCGGCTGGTACACGGCCAAAACCAAACAGAGCAACGGCATCTCGCAAAGCGATGCCTACAACCAGTATCTTGCCTATCATGAAGGGCATGCCGGGTTCCGCCGCGGCACCTGGCGCCAGAAAGGCTGGCTGCAGGAGGTTGCCCGCGGGGTCGCGCGTCAGACTGGCCGCTATCGCGCGCAGCTCGCCCAGTGCGGGTGACGCCCGGCCGGCCGATCCCGGTCTGATTGCGGCTTCGCGGACTTGCAAAGCGCAAAGGCCGATCTCCGGACCCTCACATGTTATGGGTTGACAGCCCGCATCGCCAGCCGGTTTCCTGTGCCCTGGGGGAAGTCTCGGAGTATCGCGCTATGGACCGTCTGACGGAGATGGAGGCCTTTTTGCGCGTCGTCGAACAGGGTGGGTTCACGGAAGCGGCCAAGAAAATGGGGCTGTCGAAATCGGCCGTCTCCAAGCATATCAGCGCCTTGGAAAGCCGGCTTGGCGCGCGGCTGCTCAACCGCACAACGCGGCGGGTGAACCCGACCGAAATCGGGCTTGCCTATTATGATCGCGCAACCCGGGTGCTCTCCCAGGCGGTGGAGGCCGATGCGATGGTCTCCTCCATGCAGGCCACGCCGCGGGGCGAGCTGCGCGTGTCGGCACCGGTCAGCTTCGGGGTGCGCCGCATGGGGCCGATCGTGTCGGCCTTCTTGCACCAGCATGCCGAGGTGTCGGTGCATCTGGTGCTCGACGACCGGTTTGTTGAGCTGGTGGCCGAAGGGTTCGACATGGCGATCCGGATCGGCCGGCTTGAGGATTCCAGCCTGCGGGCCCGCAAGCTTGCCGAGACCCAGATGATGATGATCGCCTCGTCGGACTATCTCGACCGGGTCGGGCGGCCGGCGAGCATCGATGCACTCTCCGAGCATATGCTGCTGCATTACTCCAATCTGTCGACCGGAAATTTCTGGCGGTTGCGCAGCGCCACCGGGGCCGAACGCGACGTGCGCGTGGGCGGGCGCCTGTCGGCCAATAATGGCGATGTGCTGCTGGCCGCGGCGCGCATGGGCCTGGGCATCGCGATGGTGCCGTGCTTTTTCTTCGAGGGCGGCACGATGGGCGATTGCGGAGGGTTCGAGCGGGTGCTGCCCGATCTTCCGCCGCAAACGGTGGGGATTTACGCGGTCTACCCGCCGGGCCGGTTTGTCCAGCCCAAGCTGCGCGCGTTCATCGACTTTCTGGCCGCCGAGCTCAAGGCCAATGAGCTGACCTCATGCAAGGCGGCGCCATAGCGCGGCCGCCCATAACAACGCCAGGGCCAAGCCGATCGCAAACGACACCGGGTGATCGGCAAAAACCAGGGTCGAGGGCAGGGCCGTGGCCAGAAAGATCAGGCTGGCCAGGATGTGCAGCGCGGTTTCGCCCAGCGGTTCATGCGGCAGCAGCGCGGCCAGAATGCTCAGCCCCCACACCACCAAGAGGGCGGTGTTCGCAACCGCCGTCAACAGGCCCTGACCGGCGATAACGCGGGCCGGATCAGCACCGTAGATCACCGCAAAGCCGAACCACAAATGGATGAGGTAAAAGGCAAAACCGGCCATCCACCAGCCCAGCCAGCCGGTTCTGATCGGACCGGGGCCATAGCGGATGAGGCGCGCCACGGCGACGCCGCCCAACACAAGCACCGGCCAGACCGACCAGACCGCGCGGGCATGGTCTGGGTTTGCTGCCAGAACCGGCCCCAAGGCCGTGGCAAAGAGGCCGGCCGCAAAAATGAACAGGATGAGGGCGCGTTCATGCAAAAGCGCCAGAGGGCTCACGCCGCCGCACCCGGTTCTGCGCGCGCCAGCCTTTGAAGCAGCACCGCCACCAGCACAGCGGTCATCACCATGCCGATCACCAGGCTGGGCAGATCGTTGCGGAAGACGACCAGCGAGACAAAGAAATTTGCCACGGTCACCAACCAGGCAAACCACTGCCAGATCAGAAACCAGCCGCGCGCCTCGGCCCAGTCGCGGCGCGTCCAGGCCAGGATCACATCGATCAGCCAGACCACCTCCAGAAAGAAGATCGGGGCCGCGATCAAGAGCCCTTGGCGGACGAAGACCGACAGCGCATCCCAGCTGTGCAGATGCCCCAGACCCCACCAGAGATGGACGAAAATCAGCAGCCAGCCCAAGGTCCACCACAGCCGCCAGGCCTGGCCCAGGGGCCGGGTGCCGGCCCGCGCCAAGAACAGCGCAAGGGCGGGGATTGACAGCAGCGCCGAGGTCCAGGCCGTGGCATGCGCCCGGTAGAGCGCGATATGCTCGGTCATATACCCGCCGCCGATGATGAGCAGAACGCTCAGCGCCAGGGCGGCCAGGGGCAGGGCCAGATCGCGCGAGGTCATGGTCAAAGCACCCTCAGATAGATCAACAGGGCGTCCAGCTCCTGCTGCTTGACAGGATCGTCGACCACATCGGCGCGCGGCCAGGGATAGTCATGCCCGGTATTCGCGTTGCCCTTAAGACCGGTGTCGAAAAGAAACGGGGTCTCGGGCGGGCAGGCGGCTGGGTCGCTGGTGATCTGCACATCATAGCCCATTGCGACGGGGTCATAGATGTTTGCACCCCGGCAGAAGGCCACGGGCCGGTCGTCGAGATTGAGAAGCTGGCGCATATTGGGCACCGAGCCATTGTGCAGATAGGGCGCGCGCAGCCAGGTGCCGGGGATGGGGTTGTTGACATAGCCCAGCTCGGCGGTCAGGGCGCAGCTTGCTCGGGTCTCCTCGGGGGCCGCATCGCCGCGCTGTTCAGCGGCACAATCGCAGGTCTCGCCGGTGCATTCGTCAAATGAAAGCGGGTGGCCAAGTCGAAAGCGCCGGGAGTTCAGGTTGAGCCGGGCGAGCTGGTCCGACCAGAGCTGGGCCTCGGCATAGCGTCGCCCGGACAGGGCGGCTTCACGCGCCTCGACAAGACGCTGCTTTTGGGCCTCCAGCGGCGCACCGGCCTGCGGCAGGGCGGTCCACAGCGACAGGGGCAAAAGCGGGCCGTTGGGAAAGAGCACGCGTTCGGGATCGGTGCCGATTTCCGCAAGTTCTGCAATGTCATGCAGCCGCTCCCCCTCCGGCACCCAGGCGCCGCTCACCGGATCACGATCGCCATGGCAGGCCACGCAATGGGTGCGATAGACGGCGCGCCCGGCCTCGATCTCAGCGGGGCTGGGGGCAAGCTCGGGGAAGGTCTCGGCAAAGGCCGGCAACGGCACCTCGATGCCCAGGGTCTCGGTATAGGCCGCGGCCTGACGGACGCTGCGGGCCATTTCTGGCTTGGCGAGCGCTGTGGGTGTGGCGCCCGAGGCATAGGCCGCGATGAAGGACCGCGTGACCGGGTCGAGGATCGATCCGTCGAATTGCGAGCGCGGCCGCAGATCGGAGCGCTGTTCAAAGACCGACGGGATCTTGGAGAAGGCCATGTTCTCCACCCCCGGCAGCTCAAGGGTGACGCGGACCACCGAGCGGAAAGGACGGGTGCGGCCGGGGCCGGCGGGCTCAAGCAGATGGCGCGGCGTGTCGGCGCTGTGGATCTCGGCGCCATGCGGCCAGCGCGGCGGGCCATAGCTGTCGATCTCCTCGGCCACGGTGCTGCGAAACTGCCCGATCCAGGCCGCAATGATCTGCCGCTCGATCTGGCCTTCGATCCAGCCGGCAACCTGATCAACCATCCCGTCGGGCTGCGGGGTCGGACAGATCTCGCCATAGGCCTTGTAGATGGCGTCGACCGTCAACTCGGGGTCGAGGATTGCGGTGCGCACGGCGTCGGAAAAGCCGATCACATCCAGCTCGGGATTGCCCATGCCGACGATGACGTCGCTGAACCCGTCTGCATGGCGCACCCGACCCGAATGGCAGGCAGCGCAGGTAAAGCCGACGAACTCCACCGGTGTTTCAACCGCGCTGAGCGGCAGGTAATCGGTGACGGCAAATCCGAAGGGCAGCTCCTGTCCGGCATCCGGTCCGCAGGGCGCCTGGCCGGTGCTGGCGGGGTTGGGCAGGAAGCCATAGGCCTCCCACACGCTGAGCTTTTTTTCGGGTTCTCTGAAAGACGCAGCCTCGGGATCGACAAGAAACGCCTCCCGCGAGATCTCGTTCAGCACCACAGCATATTTGAGCGGAAACACCTCCAGCCCGATGGGGCCGGCCACAAACGCGCTGTAGGGCTCGGCGGAGGGGCCGTTCTCGTCCCAGGCCGACCAGCGCCGCTCAAAGTAAAACCACAGGCATGCCGCAACCAGCAGCACGAGGCTCGCCAGGATCGCCAGCCAGTTGACCACCCGTCGGATCATTCGCCTCGCCTCATCTGCCAAAATACGTTCTGTGCCCAATGCCCAGGGGCAGCGTAGCGCAGAGGCCCGGTTGGTAAAACCCCTCACCGCACGCAAAGCGTGCAGATGGCGCCCATGGGCGCGTTCAGCGCTTGGTCTGGCTGAGGCTGAAGCGCTGGCGGACCCAAAATTCCAGCGTGAACCCGGCAAACAGCACGATGCCGGTGAAGACCAGTGGATAGGTCATATTGCTGTGCATGGGCGTGTAATTGATGAAGGCCGCGCCGCGCATCTGGTCGATCGTGTGCAAAAGCGGGTTCCAGACGGCGTATTCCACCAACCCCGCCGGCATGATGTTGGCCGCCCAGAACTTCCCGCAGGTGAAAAACTGGATCCGGGTGTAGATGACCGCGATCATCTCCGAGACGGTTGGCGTGATATGTCCCAACACCAGCAGGATGAGCCCGATGCCAAGCCCGCTCGCCCAGCACAGGAAATAGGGCAAAAGCAGCCCCGAGGGGTTGCGGATGCCAAGCCCAAAGCCGCTGGCCTCGGCGATCAGCCAGATCAAGAGCCCGGCCAGAAGATTGGTGTAAAGGGCGACAAGGGCCTGGGCCATGACATAGACAAAGATCGAGGCCGGCGCATGGTGCAGCATGCTTTTGGCCCGCTTGATGGCCATGGTCACCTTTTGCACCGTGTCGCTGTGGACCAGAAAACACAGAATGCCGGTCAGCAGGAAGGTAAGCGTGTTGCCCCGGATCGCGAGGCCCCGCACCCCCATGAACTCGATGATCGCATAAAAGGTGGCCAGCAGGGCCAGCGGGCGCCCCAGGGTCGAGAGAAAACCGATCGCCGAGCGGCCGGTCTGCTTGCGGATCAGATGGACCGTCGTGGCGCTCACCACCTCAAGCAGGCGAAGCGCGCCGCCGCTGAGCGTTGGAACCTGACGAATGCTGTCCATTTCGACCCTTCGTTCTGGGCGTTTTTGCGCAGACAGCCCCGGATGCTGCCGATATAACCCGGCTCGGGCAACCCCCCGACGCCGTTGGGGAAAGATGTCCGGCGATTGCAGCGACCATAGGGCGGTATCGGGAAGGAAACGTTAATGGATTACGCGCGATTCTGTGACGTCAGCCGGCGCCTTGCGCTTGAGGCCGGCGCAGCGATCATGGAGGTCTATCATGCGGCCGATTTCGACGTGCGGTCGAAATCCGATGCCTCGCCGGTCACCCAGGCTGACGAGACCGCCGATCGGCTGATCGCGGCAGGTCTGCGCGCTGCATTTCCCGACATTCCCGTGATCACGGAAGAAGAGGCCGAGAGCCACGCACAGGAGGCGGCCGAGCGGTTCATTCTCGTCGACCCGCTCGATGGCACCAAGGAGTTCGTGAACCGCCGCGGCGATTTCACGGTCAACATCGCGCTGATCGAAGCCGGGCTGCCGGTGCGCGGGGTGGTGTTCGCCCCGGCCCGCAGCCGGCTCTTTTGGACCGATGAGCATGGCGCTTCATTCGAGGAGCATGGCACGCTTCTGCCCGGCAAGATCAGCGAGGCCAGTCCGCTGCGGGTTGCAAAGCCCGACAATGACGCGCTGCGCATCGTTGCGTCGAAATCGCACCGCGACGCGGCAACCGACGCCTATATCGAACAGTATCGGGTGGCCGATTTCGTCGCTGCGGGCTCGTCGCTGAAATTCTGCCTGCTCGCCACGGGCGAGGCCGACCTTTACCCCCGCCTCGGCCGGACGATGGAATGGGACACGGCGGCAGGGCACGCCATTCTGCGCGGCGCCGGCGGGCATGTCGTGCGCTTCAACGGGCATGCGCCGCTGGGCTATGGCAAGCCCGATTGGGAGAACCCGTTCTTTGTCGCCCATGCCCCCGGGGTGGTGCTGATCAAGGGGTAAGGGCGGATGCGCTCGGTCATCGTGATCCCGGCCCGCTTTGCCTCCAGCCGCTATCCGGGCAAGCCGCTTGTGCCGCTGACCGGGGCAACGGGCCAGGCGCGCAGCCTGATCCGGCGCAGCTGGGACGCCGCCCGGGCCGTGCCCGGCGGGCATCGGGTCATTGTGGCGACCGACGATGCCCGCATCCAGGCGCATGCCGAGGCGTTCGGGGCCGAGGTGGTGATGACACCCGAAAGCTGCGCCAACGGCACCGAGCGCTGCGCGGCCGCGCTCACCGCGCTTAACGGGGCGCTGGCCGAGAGCGATGTGGCCGACAGCGATGTGGCCGACAGCGATGTGGCCGACAGCGATGTGGCCGACGGCAATGTGGCCGACAGCGATGTGATCGTCAATCTGCAGGGCGATGCCCCTCTCACGCCGCCCTGGTTCGTCGAGGCGCTGATTGCGGCGATGGCCGACCCTGCGGTGGCCGTGGCAACGCCGGTGCTGCGCTGCGACCATGCGGCGCTGGCCGGCTTTTTGGAGGACCGGGCGGCGGGCCGGGTTGGCGGCACGACCGCCGTTTTCGATGCGTCGGGTCGGGCGCTTTACTTCTCCAAAGAGGTGCTGCCCTTTACCGGGCGGGCGCTCACACCGCAGGACCCCGTTCCCGTCTTTCACCATGTCGGCGTCTATGCTTATCGCGCAGGTCTTCTGGCGCGCTACCCGGAATGGCCGGAAGGCCCGCTGGAGCGCTGGGAGGGGCTTGAGCAGCTCCGATTTCTCGAACAGGGCCAGGAGATTGCCTGTGTTGAGGTCGAGGCGCGCGGCGCGGTGTTCTGGGAGCTCAACAACCCCCAGGATGTGCCCCGGATCGAGGCAGCGCTGGCGGCATCCGGCCAGCCGTGAGCGCGTCTCGCGAGGCCGATGAGGGCACAGGTCCCGGCGCGTCCGATCGGGTGAGCCCGGCCGAAACGAGCGTGGTGATCGTCACCGAAGGCCACCGCCCGGCGGGTCTGGCCGATGCGCTTGCCGGTCTGGCGCGGCTTGACCGGGCGGCCCGCGAGATCCTGATCGTCGGACCCCGGGGCGCGCGTGAGGCCGCGCGCGCGGTTGCGGCCCAGACGCAGCTATGCCTGCCCAAGACCGTGCGCCATGTGCAGGCCGAGGCCGGCAATATCTCGGCGGCGCGGAATGCCGGCATCGCCGGCACGACGGGGCAGCTGGTCGCGTTCATCGATGATGATGCGGTGCCCGAGCCGGGCTGGCTCGATGCGCTTTGCGCGGGTTTTCTGGCGCCGGATATCGCGGCTGTGGGCGGGTTCACCAAAACGCCGGACGGGGCCTGGCAATGGCGGGCCGAGGGCGTCGATATGCTGGGCCGGACGGTGCCGTTGGTCGCGCCTGGCGATGCGGGCACCCGCCCAAACCCGGCACCCGGTACGCCGCCAGGCGTAGCCCCGGGTCTGGCTGCCCCGGCCGACCCGAACGCCGTGGCCGTCACCAGCGCTGCGCCCCATAGCACTGTGCCCCATAGCACTGGGCCCCATATCACTGGGCCCCATAGCACTGCGCCTTATGTCCCGACGCCGCCGGCTGGCATTGTTCTGCGCCCCGTCGGCACCTGCTCTGCCTATCGGCGAGCCGCGCTGACAGCAATCGGCGGGTTCGATGAGCGCTTTCGCTTTTATCTCGACGATGCCGATATGGCGGTGCGGCTGGCTCGCGCCGGCTGGCGTCTGGCGCTCAGCCCGCAGGCCGTGGTGCGGCACGGGCTGGCCGCCTCGCCGCGCCGCGACCGTTTTGGCGTGCCGCGGGATCTCACCGAAATCGGGGCGAGCCAGGCGCTGTTCCTGGCCCGCTATGCCGGCGCTGCACGGGATCAGGGGCTGCGTGAGTTCAGAACGCTCTGGCGCATGCGGCTTGCCCGACGCATGCAGCGCGGCACGCTTGCGCCGGACACCGCCGCGGCGCTGTTGCGAAGCCTTGATGAGGGGTTTCATCGCGGCCTTCACCGGCATACACTGCCACCTGCCATGGGCGCAGGATCCGGCTGCGGGCCGGCCGGCTGAGACGGCGGCAGGCGCCACTTGGCGGCGGTCTTGGGACCGACAGCGACACGTATGCTGGCCAGGGAGAGCGGCCTGAGGCCGCCGCTTTATCCCGAACGGGTTAACCGGTCATGGTGATTTTTCATGTTTTTGCCTTCATTTGGCGCTACATTATCGGTGTAGGTCATCGCGCGGCAGGCGATCGGGCGCTGCTTTTGGCAGACCGACGGCGCCGTCATCGTAGTGTGAGGCAAGAGCCAGGGCTGGTGGGACGCCAAGGTTTGGCGTGGCCCTTGGGCAAAATGTCTAATTGAGAGGTGGTTGTGACTAGCAAAGTAACCAAGGCGGTTTTTCCCGTTGCGGGTCTGGGAACCCGGTTTCTGCCGGCCACGAAATCGATCCCGAAAGAGATCCTGACCCTGGTCGACCGCCCGCTGATCCAATACGCGATCGATGAGGCACGGGCTGCTGGCATCAAAGAGTTCATCTTTGTGACGTCGCGCGGCAAAGGCGCATTGGAGGATTATTTCGACAGCGCGCCGGAACTGGAATCCGCAGTACGCCAGAAGAAGAAGCCCGATTTGCTGGACGCACTTGCGCAAACCGAAATGGACAGCGGCGCCATCGCCTATGTGCGGCAAAAGGAACCGCTCGGTCTGGGACACGCGGTCTGGTGCGCCCGCCGGCTGATCGCCGATGAGCCCTTTGCGGTCATCCTGCCCGATGATGTGATTGAATCCGATCGCAACTGCCTGGGCGAGATGATGGAAGCCCATGCCGAAACCGGCGGCAATGTCGTGGCGGCCATGGAGGTGCCCTACGAAAAAACCTCCAGCTACGGTGTGCTCGACATCGAGACCGAGATGGGCGGCCTGATCAAGGCCCGCGGCATTGTCGAAAAGCCGCCTGTCGAAGAGGCGCCGTCGCGGCTTGCGGTCATTGGACGCTACATCCTGACCCCATCGGTGCTGCACACGCTCAACGATCAGGAGCGCGGCGCGGGCGGCGAGATCCAGCTTACCGACGCGATTGCCAAAGAGCTCACCGGCAATGGCGTCTTTGGCTACCGCTTCCGCGGCCAGCGCTTTGACTGCGGCTCAAAAGCAGGATATCTGCAGGCGACCGTGTCCTTTGCCCTGGCCCGGCCGGAACTGCGCGAAGAGTTCGCGGATTTCCTGCGCGGCGCAATGGCGATTTCGCAGGCCGCGGAATAGTCGAACCGGCAGGCGCGGCCGGGTGCGGCCGCGCGCAGGCCGCAGCGCTGCGCTTGTCCAAGAATGCAGGCGGAAAGCGGGTGCTGCATGGCGGTCATCCTGATTACGGGCGGCGCGGGATATATCGGCGCCCATGCATGTCGCGCTCTGGCCGCGGACGGGCATCGGCCAATTGCCTATGACAGCCTGGTCACCGGCTGGCGCGATGCGGTCCGCTACGGCCCCTTTGTTGAGGGCTGTCTGACCGACCGGGCCCGCCTTGACGAGGTTCTGGCCACCCACCGCCCCGATGCGGTGATGCATTTTGCGGCACTGTCGAATGTGGGCGAGGCGTCACGCGAACCGGGGCGGTACTGGCACAACAATGTCATGGGCTCGCTCACTCTGGTCGAGGCGATGGCTGAGGCCGGGATCGACCGGCTGGTGTTTTCCTCGACCTGCGCAATCTATGGCGATCAGGATGGCGTGACCCTGGATGAAGCCTCCGCCCAGGCGCCGCTCAACGCCCATGGGGCCTCGAAACGCGCCGTGGAGGACATGCTGCGCGATTTCGGCGCCGCGCACGGGCTGCGCACGGTGGCGTTTCGCTACTTCAATGTCGGCGGCGCGGATGAAAGCGGCGAGATCGGCGAGTTCCACGACCCCGAGA
>JBCBKN010000097.1:0-12811 GCA_038521775.1 Pseudomonadota bacterium
CCAAGTGCCAGCGCCTCATCCGGGTGGTAGAACGCGTTCTCCGAAAGCACCGGAAACCGCCAGAAGATATGGCCGCCCAGCCAGAGTGCGGCCGCGGCCAGGGCAAGGGAGAGCGCGCGCCCCATGCGTCTGCCGGCCCCAGCCCCAGTCCCAGTCCCAGTCCCAGCCCAGGAATCTGAACCGGCCCCAGAACCTGAACCGGCCCCGGAACCGACCCCGGAACCGGCATCACGCAGAAAGACGCAGGCGGCCGCGAGGCCCAGCACCAGCCCTGCGAGCTGTTCGGGGTAAAGCAGGAGGCCCAGCCGTTGCGGGAGGTCGAGCGCCCATCCGATGGGGATGAGCGTGGTGAGAAGCGCCAGCGCCCAGACCGCCCAGCCCCGGATCCGCCCGGCGCTGGCCGCGCTTGCCCCATCCGGCACGCTTGCCCCGTCGGGCTCGGCCGACCCATCCGGCACGCCCGTATTTTCGGTCATCGCGCCCGGCGGTTTGCGCTCAGCGCCATCGGTGGAGCGCGACATCCCAGACGCGTCCGGCCCCCCTCTCAGCGGGCGCCGACCTCTTCGTAATAGGCCAGCGCTGCGGGGTGATACTCAAGCACGATGTCCTTGCCCAGCGTCATCGGGTCATAGGTGCGCCACAGCGGGCTGGAGGCCTTTAGCGCCTCGGCCCCTTCAAAGAGCGCCTTTGCCACGCTGCGCACCACCGCATCGGGCACATCCTTGTTGGCAAAAAGCAGATAATCGTAGGCAAAGACCCGGCTGGCCGCGTCGAGCCCCGGCAGATCGTCGCTCTGGGCCACATCGCGCAGAAACGCACCGGGCAGGAGTTCGGCCACGGCGGCCGCATCCTCCGGCGCAAAGGCCAGGAACTGGATGTCGCCCAGCGCCGCCTCCAGATCGAAGGTCGGGCGCGAGCCGACGGCTGCAATCGAAAGGTCGGTCTGGCCCTGCTTCATCGCTTCCCACATTCGGGGGAAGTTTGCCACCGGCACCTCCTCGACATCGGCATAGCTCAGCCCGCCGGCATTGAGCGCGGCGCGGATGATGAAATCGCCCAGCGAATTGTCGGGAAAGCGCGGCACGCGGGTGCCGGCGAGATCGGCATAGCTCGCAGCGCCCAGGCTTTCGGGCACAACGATCCCGGCCTGGAAGGGAAAGAGCGTCGCCACGACCCGCAGATCCGGGTTGGCGGTCGTCGACATGCCCGTGCCCGAGATCGCATAGAAGGTCTGCGGCAGGTTCGCCACGCCAAACTCGATGCGGCCCTCATTGACCACGGGAATGTACTGGGCGGTGTTGGCCATCACCTGCGGGCGCATCTGCACCTCGGCCGCCTCGGAGACGACATTGGCAATGGCATTGGCAATCTGGGCCGTCGCCCCGCCCTTGGTGGTGCCAAGCGCCACGGTCTGGGCCGCGGCGGGCATCGCCAGGGCCGCAACAAGCAAGGGGGCGGCCAGAAGCCCCGCCAACCCGGTTCGGATGGGATGTTTCATCGTCTCGGTCCTCTCTGCTGCTGCGCCCATATCTTGCTTTTCCCGGGCTTGCTTTTCTCAGGCTTGATGCGAACCTATAGCAGAAATTTGTCCGGACAAGGGGAGCGGCAATGCGCGCGACAGAGCCACGCCGGGTGACGGTTCTGGGCGGATGCGGCGGCATTGGCCGGGCCTTGACCGCGCGTGCGCTGCGCGAGGGCTGGGCGGTGACGGTGCTCGACCTGCCCGCCTCGCTCGCGCGGCATCCGGTGCCCGACGGGGTGGCGGCGCATCCGATCGACCTGACCGATGAGGCGAGCGTCACGGCGGCATTTGCCGATCTGGGGCCGCAGGAGGGTTTTGTGAACCTGGCGGGGTTCTCGACCGGCACAACCCCGCTGGCCGAGACGGGTGCGGCGGAGTTCGACGAGGCGATGGCGGGCAATTTCCGTGGCGCCTATCTGGCCGCTCTGGCGGCCCTGCCGCTGCTGCGCGCGGGCGAGGCCCCGGCGATGGTCACCGTCTCCTCGGGCCTCGCGGCCTTCGTGCGCCCGGGCTATGGGCTTTACGGGGCCAACAAGGCCGCGATGCTGCATCTGACCAAAACTCTGGCGCTGGAGGCCGCCCCCGATGTGCGGGTGAACGCCGTGGCGCCGGCCGCGGTCGACACCGCCTTTCTGCGCGGCGGCACGGGGCGGTCGGATGAGGCCCAGGACACGCATCTCGACATCGACGCCTATACCAAGATGACGCCACTGGCCCGCCTCGCGCAGCCCGAGGACATCACCGGCCCGATCCTCTTTCTTCTGGGCCCGGACAGCGGGTTCATGACCGGCCAAACCCTCTGGGTCAATGGCGGCGGCTACATGCCCTGAAACCGGCAAGGATGCCCTGGCATTGAAAACAAAGTTGAATCAATTTGGAATAACAATGATGCATAATGTGTATAAAATCGCCATTGAGGAGTATGATACAAAAAAGATTAACTTGGAGTTGACAAGATCAGAGCTAGCTTCATGGGTTGATAGTCTTAACGATCTAGAACGAGAGCGCTTAGATACAATAATTGATCAAATAAGCGTTTCTGTGATGCAACTATTTCTAGAAATGATAGAAGAGTGCTATCACGATACTGAAAATGAGTATCGTCTTCAATTCGTTGACAGAAGTGGCGCGCCGGTGGATGTTAGATCACTTAGTGATGGACTCGAAGGGGAGATGTATGGTGACGACGGTTGGTTGCAGACATTTCAGTCTCCAAGTAAGTGAAATGTGTTTGATATTTACATCTCTTTCAATCGACCGCGTCGAAGAACAACTGCTGAATAGTCTGATCTGCTGCTTCAATGGCACCACCGATGAATGGCGGCTCGAGATTGGACAGTGGGGTTTCTCTGCTAAATGCTCTGCCCGTAAGGATGCCCGCGATGTATCAGCCCAGCGATGTCGTCACCAGCCTGGAGGAGATCCGCGCCGTGATCCCCGGCGAGTTCTTCACCCAGACCGGCAAGATGATCGACCATATCGACCCCTTGATCCGCGCCTGGATCGAGAAGACCAGTTTCATCACCCTGGCCACGGTCGATGCGGCGGGCGGCATCGATGTCTCGCCCAAGGGCGATCCGGCCGGGTTCGTCCGGGTGGTCGATGAGAAGACGCTGGCCATCCCCGACCGGCCGGGCAATCACCGCTTCGACAGCTTTCGCAACATCCTGCAAACCGGCCGGATCGGCGTGATGTTCATGGTGCCCAACCGCAATGAGGTGGTGCGCGTGGTCGGCTCGGCGCAGGTGCTGCGCGACCTGTCCCTGCGCGAAAGCCTGTCGATCAAGGGGCGGGTGCCGGAATTTGCCATCCTGGTTCGCGTCGAGAAGGCGTTTTTCCATTGCGGCAAGGCGATCATTCGCTCGCGCCTGTGGCATCCTCAGGACGCGCAACCCACGGATGGGCTGCCGACCTATGCCGAGGCGCTGATCGCGCATGGCAAGCTCGATGTGGGGCTCGACTATATGGAGGCGCGTCTGCACAACAACGACACGAACCGGCTTTATGACGAGTGACGGCGCGCTTGCCGGCCGGGTCTGCCTGGTCACCGGGGGCAGCCGCGGTCTGGGGCGCGAAATGGCCCTGGCCCTGGCCGAGGCGGGCGCGCGGCTCTGCATCACCGGGGCCAGCGAAAGCCCGGCGCTGGCGCGCAGCGCGGCCGCGCTTGGGCCCGATGCGCTGGCGGTTGCCGCAGATGTCGCCGACCCCCAGGCCTGCGCCGAGGCTGTTGCGGCCTGCATCGCGCGGTTCGGGCGCATCGACGTTCTGGTCAACAATGCCGGGCTGGGCATGCGCCTGATTTCGGAGAGCTTCAACACTGTGCCGACCCGGTTTTGGGAGGCCGAGCCCGCGGCCTGGGCGCGGATCGTCGCGGCCAATGTCAACGGCCCATTCCACATGGCCCATGCCGCGGTTCCGAATATGATCGCCGCGGGCTTTGGCAAGATCGTCAACGTCTCGACCTCCGACCAGACCATGGTGCGGCCGGGCTATGCGCCCTATGGCCCCAGCAAGGCCTTCCTGGAGGCCGCCTCGCGCGCCTGGGCGGCCGAGCTTGCCGGCACGGGGGTCGATGTGAATGTGCTCCTGCCCGGCGGGGCGACCGACACCGACCTCCTGCCGCCCTCGCCCCACAAGAAAGGCGCCGATGGCCAGCTGCTTGACCCGGCGATCATGCGCGCCCCGATCCTCTGGCTGGCCTCGGACGCCTCAAACGGCGTGACAGGCGCGCGCTTTATTGCCAAACTTTGGCATGCGGCGGATCCCGACATCGCGCGCGATGCGCCGATCGCAAAACCCCGGATCATGTGAGGACAGCATGCTGACATTGGGAGAGCTTACCGTCACGCCCCTGCCGGATCTGCCTGAATTCGACCTGCCGCTCGCCCAGGCATTCCCCGAGGCCGACCTCACCGCGCTGCCGGACTGGTTGGGGCCGCGCGACATCTCTGACACGCATATGCATCTGACGGTGCGCAGCTGGCTGCTCCGCCATGAGGGGCGTTGCATCCTGGTCGACAGCTGCGTGGGGGCAGGCAAGCCCCGCGCCAACTGGCCGGAATGGCATCAGCGCGACGGGGCGGAGTTTCGCGGCGCCCTCGACGCGGCGGGCGTGGGGCCCGAGGACATCGATCTGGTGGTGTTCACCCATCTGCATCCCGATCATGTCGGCTGGAACACGGTCTGGGATGGCGAGGCTTGGGTGCCGACCTTCCCCAATGCGCGCTACATTGCCGGGCGGCACGAGTTTGAGGTTTTCGAGAAACTGGCGCGGAAGGATCCCGAGATTGCCTATGGCGCCATTGCCGACAGTGTGTTGCCGGTTGCCAAGGCAGGGCAATTTGATCTGGTCGAGGATGGGTTTGAGGTTGCCCCGGGCCTCACCCTGTTGCCCGCACCGGGGCATTCGCCGGGGCATATGATGCTGCGCGCCGATCACGGGCCGGGGGCGGTCTTTTGCGGCGATGTGCTGCACGGGCCGCTGCAATTTGCCCAGCCCACGCTCTCCAGCGCATTTTGCGCCGATCCCGATCAGGCCCGGGCCACGCGCCTGGCGCTGTTGGAGGAGTTGGCCGACACCGAGACGCTGCTGATCCCGGGGCATATCCTCGACCCCGGCTATTGCGCTGTGGCGCGTGAGGGCAGCGCCTTTCGCCCGGTCTGGCCCGCCTGAGGGCGGCCGTGCACCGCGCGGCGGTCGTCCTCAGACCGCGGCCCGGCCGCCCCGCCGGGCCATCCAGCGCCCCAGCGCCACCACTGCCAGCCCGGCCAGAACGAACACCGCCGCCAGCACCGCGATATTGAGGATCACCGCCGGCCAGCCGATCTGCGGCGGCCGGATGAAGGGGTAGGGGTAGCGCCCCTCGACCTCGCCTCGGATCAGCGCAAAGGCGCAATAGGCAATCGGGTAAAGCTGCCAGACCAGCGCATCGCGGTAGCGCAGCGCGGATTTGTCCACAAAAGCCAGCCAATAGGCGATCAGCCCCAGCGGGATCACCGCATGCATCATCGCGTCGATCACCACATCGATGCCGGTAAAGCGGGTGAGGTGATAGAGCGCTGCGTAATAGACCGCCGAGACCATGCCGATCGACATTGCAAGGCAGGAGACCGGCGAGGCGCCCAGCCGCCGCCCCAGCGCCACCCACAGCATCGCCAGCCCGATCAGCGCATTGGTCCAGATCGTGAAAAACCGCAGCACGCCCCAGATGGCCTGGCCCAGATCCTGCCCACGGTTTTCCATGTTGAGCCCGATGCGCAAGGCCAGCGTCCCCAGCGCCGCGGCGGCAAGCCCTGCGGCCAGCGCGCGCCCTGTCGTCCATCCTGCCGTCATCGCGCCAGGCCCCGCTGCGGCAGCACGGCCTCGGTCAGATCCTCAAACCGCTCCAGCACCAGCAGCGCACCCATCGCCTCGGGCAGGGCTTTGCGGTAGCCATAAGGCCAGAGCACGAAACGGCAGCCCGCGGCCCGGGCAGTTTCGGCATCGGTCTCGCTGTCGCCCACATAAAGCGCGTCCTCCACCGGCACGGCGAGCTGCTCCAGGGCATGGAGAAGCGGCGCAGGGTCGGGCTTGCGCCGGGCCAGGCTGTCCCCCGCCACCAGGGCGGCAAAGCGCGCGCTCCACCCAAGGGCCGCCAACACCGCCCGGGTCGGCGCCTCGGGCTTGTTGGTGCACAGCCCAAGCGGAATGCCCGCATCGCCCAGCGCCTGCAACGCTGCCTCCACCCCCGGATAGGGGCGGTTCGCCGCGCCGGGCGCCTGGGCATAGAGCGTCTCGAACCGGGCCTGAAGCCGCGCCCGCTCCGCCGCCCCCGGCGCAAGGCCCCGCGCCGCCAGCGCCTGATCGACGAACGCCGCCGCCCCGCGGCCGATAAAGCCATGCGTCTCATCGAGCGTCAGCGCATCGGCGCCAAGCTCGGCCAGGAATTGCCCGGCCACGTCGCGGATCGCCGGCGCGCTGTCGACCAGCGTGCCGTCAAGGTCAAAGACCACCGCCCGGGCGCGGATCACGCGGCCGCCCCGGTGAGTGCGGCGCGCAGGGCCGCGATATTGGCCGCATAGGGCGCGGGGTTTGCAACCGACCCGCCCTTGAAGACGGCCGAGCCCGCGACCAGCACATCCGCCCCCGCCGCCACGGCCAGCGGTGCGGTTTCCGGCGTCACCCCGCCATCGACCTGGATGCGGATCGGCCGGCCCGCGATCATCGCCCGCACAGCGCGGATCTTGGGCAGCATGGCGCGAATGAAGCTCTGCCCGCCAAAGCCGGGATTGACCGTCATCACGCAGACCATGTCGATGCGGTCGAGCACATGGGCAATGGCCTCGACCGGCGTGGCGGGGTTCAGCGCCACACCCGCCCGGCAGCCCGCATCGGCAATCGCCTGCAGCGTGCGGTCGAGATGCGGCCCCGCCTCGGCATGTGCGGTCAACCGGTCGGCCCCGGCCGCGGCATAGGCGGCGATGAAAGGATCGACCGGCGCGATCATCAGATGCACATCCATCAGCGTCGCGATATGCGGGCGGATCGCTGCGCAAAGCTGCGGGCCGAAGGTGAGGTTGGGCACGAAATGCCCGTCCATCACATCGACATGCACCCAATCGGCCCCGGCCGCCTCCACCGCCCGACACTCCGCCCCGAACTGGGCGAAATCGGCCGACAGGATCGACGGCGCGATCAGGATCTCAGGCGCTGCGGGCATGGCGGGCGGCATGGCGGGCGGACAGGCGGGCGGTCGAATAGGTGGGCATCAGACGGGCGGACATTAGGAAGGCGGGCATCAGACGGGCGGAACTCAGCCGGGGTGGGCGAGGGCATCGGGGGCCAGATCGGGAGGCATCGCGGTCTGATCGCATGGCAGGGGCTCCGGAGAGATTTCCCAAACCCCTAGCGCACTGTCCGGGTGGGGTCCACCGCCCGCGCGGCTGCGGACCCCCGAGGAAGAACCGCGCCCCGCCCGCCGCCCGAGGAAGGACCGCCGCCCAGCCTATTGCGGCTCCGTCGATAGCTTCTTGCAGAAATAGAGCGCGATGTAGGGCGGCATGTTGTTGTGGGGAAGGCCCTGGCCAGTGTTACTGGAGAACGTGGCATTGCGAACGTCTACGTTTCTGCCCGCAATCGACGGGTACGTTTGGTCAGTTCGCTTGCCAGTCTCGTTCGTGTTATCCTGTATAAAGGTGACATGATTGTGGGCGGGCATGTTAAGCTCTGTCAGAGCAACAGTTTCTTCACCGCCAATTTGGTATCTTGGCACACCGGCGACATAGGGAAGTTGGTACGTGCCGCCCACACCGATGATGAAGCGTCCCGCGCCGGC
Source organism: Pseudomonadota bacterium (assembly GCA_038521775.1). Taxonomy (GTDB): domain Bacteria; phylum Pseudomonadota; class Alphaproteobacteria; order Rhodobacterales; family Rhodobacteraceae; genus J013. Next base: position 7,837 of record JBCBKN010000097.1, read on the forward strand.
ATCGAAGTTCGCCCAACCTGCGGGGCAGCCATTGGGAAGATCGAAGGCAACCACGGCCCCGGGGGGAAGCAGTCGGGCGAGGAGATCGTCATCGTTTGACGTGTTCTGCGCGTCAGGCCCATCTCTGTCTTCATCACCTGTTTCTGTGCTTTGGGTGTCAACGCAATCGCCGAACCGCCAAGTCCCAGCAGTTGTGCACTCATTCTCGATTGTTAGCCAGATAAGGAGGGCCACAAAAGAAAGGGCTGCCAGACCGACAAACCAGGCCGGATAGCCAGCAAACAAATCCGGCCAGCTTCGGCCGACAATTGTCTTCTTGATTTCGTCTTTGTGTTTGGAAAAGTATTCATTTAAGGCAGCTTCTGCCTCGGGGCTGAGTTCTGCCATTGCAACCTCATGCAATAGAGCGGCAATAATAGCGCTGGTGAGTTTGTTTGATTAACGGAGTGTAGGGCTTACTCCACCTTCAAGATAAACCACATACCCGATTCCCGCCGCGACGAGAAGCGCCAGCACCACGGCGACGGCGATCTTCCAGGCAGAATACGGGCGCTCGCCCTGCACAGCCCCAGTACGGCCATTGACGATGAAGCGGTAGGTCTTGCCCCGATACTTATAGGCCGCCATCCAGACCGGCAGCAGGATATGCTTAAACGTGATATCCTTTGTCTGGGTGCGCACATCATGGATGCGCTGTTCATCCCCGCCGATATCGCGGCGCACATCGCGGCGGATCTGTTCCTGCATCACCTGGGTGGCCTCGGCAAAGCCCTCCTCCAGATCGATCGTATAGGCCTCGGCCCGGAACCCGGCGAGATAGCTGGGGCTGTAGGTGACAAGCGCGCTCAGATCCCAGGGCGCCAGCCGGTCGGTGTATTTCTTAGGCAGGCTTTTGGATCCCAGCACCAGGATGTCGTCGAAGAACCGCACGACCCGGCCCGAGGCGCGGCGCCAGCGGATCTTGCGCACCCGGCGGGTTTTGGATTTGCCCTCGCTGTCGGTATAGCGCTGGGTGACGTAATAGGCATCGCCCCGCTCGCCGCGATAGTCCGAGGCGGTGTCGGCATCATAGGTCCAATAGGGCGCATAGATCCCCTGCATGGGCCGGCCGGCGCGGGCATAATCCTTCAGCCCCGAGGGGGCGAACCAGAGGCTGCCGAGCCACTTTTTCATGCCCTCGCGTGCGGCGCGTTCCTCGATGAGGAAAGGCAGGATGCCCCAGGGTTTGATGTGGCGGTTCACCCCGGTGTCGGTGACGATGGGCGAGGCGCAGAAGGGGCATTCGGCGGCATGGATATGGGGCTCGAACTCCACATCCGCCCCGCAGGAGGTGCAATGGACGGTGCGGGTCTCCTCCATCTCGGCCCCGTCGCGGGCCCCGGCGAGGGTGGCGAGATAGTCGATCTCCTCCACGGTGCCGGTCTCCCAGGGTCCGTGCTCGGGCCGGGGCGAGGTTGTGCCGCAATGCGGGCAGGTGAGGTGGTCCTCATGGGCCGAATAGCGCATGTCCGACCCGCAGGCGGGGCAGGGGAAGACATGCGCCTCGGGGCCGGCGGTGTCTGCGGGGTCGACGGTTTCCTCGCGCATCGGTTCAGCCCGCGGGCGGGGGCGGCGGCGGGGGCGGCATGGCGGCGAAAAGCTGGGCGAGGTCGGGGGCCGCGCCCGCCTTGGTCCAGGCGGCATAGCCCTGGGCCCAGACCAGCGTGTCGCGGGTCAGCGCGCCGGTGCTGAGCATGCCGCGCAGCGTGCCCAGATCGAAGGGGCCTTTGGTGGCGCCGTTCTCGGCCACATGCCAGACCGTCTGGGGCGGTGGGGGTGGCGGTGCCGCGGCGGGCGGCTGGGGTGCGGCCGGCTGTGTGGTGCCGGGGTTGAGCACGCTGTTCATCTGGTTGGCCATGGCCAGCGAGAGCCCCACCCCCAGCCCCGCGCCCATATTCGAGCCGGGGGTTTCGGCGGCGCTCTGCATCGCCTCGGCGGCGGAAAACTGGGTGTAGCGCGAAAGATCCCCGATCACCCCCATCGAGGTGCGCTTGTCGAGCGCTTCCTCCACCTCCTTGGGCAGGGAGATGTTCTCGATCAGCAGCTTGGGCATGTCGAGCCCATACTCGGCCAGCTCCGGCGCGATGCGCTCGCGCAGGATCTCGCTCACCCCATCGGTGTTGGCGGCCATGTCCAGCACCGGGATGCCCGCCGCCGCGATCTTGGAGGAAAACCGCGAGACAATGATGTTGCGCAGGTTGTTGGTGACCTCGCCCGTGGTGACCTCGCCATCCGTGCCCACGATCTCGCGCAAAAAGCGTCCCGCATCGCTGACCCGGATCGAATAGGTGCCAAAGGCGCGCAGCCGGACCGGCCCGAACTCCGCATCGCGCAGCATGATAGGGTTCTTGGTGCCCCATTTGAGGTCTTGAAACCGCACGGTCGAGACGTAGTAGATCTCGGATTTGAAGGGCGAGGCAAAGCCGTGATCCCAGTGCTGCAGACTGGTCATGATCGGCATGTTGTTGGTCTCGAGCATGTAGAGCCCGGGCGGGAACACATCCGCAAGCTGGCCCTCATGCACGAACACCGCGACCTGGCCCTCGCGCACCGTCAGCTTGGCGCCATACTTGATCTCATTGCCATGTCGCTCGAACCGCCAGACCATGGTGTCGCGCGTGTCGTCGGTCCATTCGATGACATCGATGAACTGCCCGCGCAGGAAATCCCAGAGCGCCATGCCAAGCCCTTCCCATCTGCTCAATCGCTGCGCAGGCTACCCCGGAGCGGGGTGCGAAAAAAGCCAGTTTCGCATGCGAAACGCGGGCTCACCCGGTCTGTTGCGCGGTGAGCAGCGCCTGCCAGGCTTCGGGATCGGCGGATTTGAGGCGGGTCAGCGCCGCCTCGGCATGCGCGTGCAGCACCTCACGCATGGCGGTCTTCTTTGCCGCGATCTCGTCGGCCATTGCCCGCAGGGTGGAGACTTCCGGGCCGTCATCCTGCCCGCTGGCCGCGCTCAGGGCCAGCACCGCATCGGTCAGCGCGCCAAGCTGCCGGCCATAGCTTGCGACCTCATGCACGATCGCGCCCTCGATTTCGGCGACACCGGCGATGGGCGTTGTAAACCGCGGCTCGATCTCCTGCTCCACATCGCCCGAGAGCGGGAAGTGGAAGTTCGGCGACCACATTGCGTATGTGTTCATTCTCAAATCCTTCGATTGGGTCTGCGGCGCAGTCTCTGCTGCACTGCAGCACGCGGTCAAGCCGCTTGACTTGGGCCGCGTCGCGGCGCGTGCTGCGCGGATCTGGGACGTGCCAATTGGAGCAAGACATGAACAGCGAGGATGTGGTCCGCGGCGTGATCGAGAGCTATAAATCGCGCGATCTGAACGACGTGCTCAGCCGGTTTTCGGAGGATGTGCATTATTCGATGAACGCGGTGCCGGGCGCGGCGGATTATGCCATCGACACCCGCTCAAAGGCCGAGATGGCGCAGATGCTGACCCGAATTTCCGAGGAATGGACCATCGAGGCCTATGAGATCACCGATCTGATCGCCCAGGCCGACCGTGTGGCCACGCAATCGCGCATCCAGTATCGCCGACGCGGCACCGAGCGGGTGGTCACCTCGATGCTGGCGCATTTCTGGGCGGTCAAGGATGGGCTGGTCACCGAGATTGTCGAGTATCACGACACGCTGGCCATTCGCGATGCGGGCTTGCCCTGACCCGGCGCTTGGCGGGCTTGCCCTGACCGGCGTCTAGTCGTCGGTGTCCACCCGCCCGCGCTGGGCCTTGAGCCGGGCGCGCTGGGATTTTGCCTCGAGCCGCCGGCGCACGGCCCCGGCCCCGGGCCGCGTGGCGATGCGGGGCTTGGGCCGCTCGGCGGCACGGGCGATCAGCGCGACCAGCTTTTCCATCGCGTCGGCCCGGTTCATCGCCTGGGTGCGGAACCGCTCGGAGGTGATGATCAGCGCCCCCTCCTTGGTCCAACGTCGCCCGGCCAGACGTTCCAGCCGTGCCTTGACCGGGGCGGGCAGATTGGGCGAGCGCGCCGCCTCAAAGCGCAGCTCAACCGCGGTCGAGACCTTGTTGACATTCTGCCCGCCGGGGCCCGAGGCGCGCATGAAGCTCTCGGTGACCTCCCACTCGGCAATCGCGATATCGTCGGTGATGCGCAGCATTGCTGCGGCTTACCGCGCCATGCGCCGCGGCTCAATGCTTCATGGCCGGGTCCGGTCGTGGCCAATGCTGGAGGCATGGCGCTCAGCCGGCCTCGGCCTCGATCGGGACCCAGTATTCCGTCACGCCATTGCCGGTCGCCACGTCGAACTCGGCGCCGTAGCGCTCGAAATTCATATGCCGCTCAAACGGAACCGTTTTCAGGCCCGTTTCCGGCAGCGCCTTTTGCCAGACCGCCTGGATCGTGCGGAACAGCCCCGAGATATGGCCACGATGGAAAAACACCGCATAGCGCTGGGGCGGGATGTCGAGGCGGGTGAGCGCGGCATCGGCATCATCGAAACCCACAACCCGGGACCCGGCGAGGTAGGAAAACGCGCCCTTCTCGTCGAAGGCATAGCACACGCCATAGGCATGGCGCCCGATCTCTTCGGGAAAGCGGCCCTCCCAGCCGTTGAAATGCTGCCACAGGGCCGGGATCTCGCGATTGGTGTCATGGGTGAAGCGGCCCGAAAACCCCAGCAATTTCAGCGCCGGCAGCGTTTCGATCCGCGGCGGGTCGATCTCCGGCAACTCCTCCAGCCCAGGGTTGGATGTCATCCGCAATGCCTCCGTCAGGGTCAGCGTGGTCAGGGCGCCCGGGATGCGCAGGCTCTCCGGGGTGCAGCCGAATTGCCGCCGGAAGGCACGGCTGAAGGCCTCGTGGGACTCGTATCCCGCCTCCAATGCCGCCGACAGAACCGTGATGTCCGATTGCGCCAGCCGGAGGGCTGCCTGGCTGAGAAGCCGCGCCCGCCGATAGGCCATGGCCGAAC
>JBCBKN010000098.1:0-12736 GCA_038521775.1 Pseudomonadota bacterium
GATGACGGCTATATCGTGACCAACAATCACGTGATCGAGCAGGCCGACGAGATCCAGGTCGAGCTGTTCTCAGGTGAGTTACTGAATGCCGAGATCGTGGGCCGCGATCCCAAGACCGACATCGCGCTGCTGAAGGTCGAGCCCGACGAGCCGCTGCCCTTCGTCGAATTCGGCGACAGCGACGAGTCGCGCGTGGGCGACTGGGTCATGGCCATCGGCAACCCGCTGGGCCAGGGCTTCTCGGTCTCCGCCGGCATCATCTCGGCGCGCAACCGGGCGCTGCGCGGCAGCTATGACGACTACATCCAGACCGACGCGGCCATCAACCGCGGCAATTCGGGTGGACCGCTTTTTAACATGGATGGTCAGGTGATCGGCGTGAACACCGCCATTCTTTCGCCCAATGGCGGCTCGATCGGCATCGGGTTCTCCATGGCCTCGAATGTCGTCGTGGCCGTGGTCGAGCAGTTGCGCCAGTTCGGCGAAACCCGCCGCGGCTGGCTTGGGGTGCGCATTCAGCCCGTCGACCCCTCGATGGCCGAGGCGCTTGGTCTGGAATCCGCCCTTGGCGCGCTGGTGGCCGACGTCACCGATGCAAGCCCAGCTGAGGATGGCGGGGTGCTGACCGGGGATGTGATCCTTGAATTCGATGGCCGGCAGGTCGAGGAGATGCGCGATCTGCCCCGCATGGTGGCCGAGACCCCCGTGGGCAAGGAGGTCGAAGTCATCGTCTTTCGGGAAGGCGAGACGGTGACCCTGGCAATCACCCTGGGCCGGCTTGAGGAAGGCGAGGTCGTTGCCGAGCGTGACCCCGGCGAAACCGCGCCACGCCCCGACCGGGACGTCGATGTCGATGTGCTGGGCATGACCCTGTCGCAGCTCTCGGATCGGGCGCGGGAGCAGTTCGGGCTCGATGGCGACGCCATCGGCGTTGTGGTGGTCGATGTCGCACCCGACAGCCAGGCCTTCGAGAAAGGCATGCGCCCGGGCGATCTGGTGCTGGAGGTCGGGCAGGAAGATGTCCGCCGCCCGCGCGATGTCGCACGGCGGGTCGAGGCCGCGCGCGATGCCGGCCGGAACTCCATCTTGCTGCTGGTGCAACGTGAGGGCGAGCCGCGCTTCGTTGCGCTGCGCCTGGAGGAGTAGCGCCGGCTATCTTGTTGCAGCGCAACACAAAATTATCGGCTGAATGGCGGCGCTGAGCCGCCATTTTTTTGACAGATCGGCCCCAATCTCCAAATTTCTGTCACATTTTGGCTTGAACCTCCGGTTGCGTTTGGTGCACGGTCTCAATCCACACTGGGGGGTGTGCGGTGGGAACCGGCGTTACTGGGGAAGAAACATGATGCTGGACCTGAAGAAGAACGGCACAAGCCGTGGCGTCCCACCTCTCTCTGCCACAACACTGGCAGTGGTCATGGCCGTACCGCTCGCCGCAGCGGTGTTTGCGGCGCTTGCAATTGGTCTTGAACTGGGCTTGGGCACCACCGCTCTGATCAGCTGGCTGGCCACCAATGTGCTGTTGCTCAGCGTGATTGGCGGTCGCTACATCGCCGACGGCGCGTCAACCGACGGCAGGCAGGCCGATGGTAGGCTGGCCGATGGCAGGCGGGCCGAGGCCCGCGCGCCGTTCTGGGGGCGTTGATCCGCGGCAGGCCCGGGCGGGCAGACTGACCAACCCTGCGCAGGACCCGGCCGGGGTTCACGACCTGCTGCGGCCACCGACCGAGCCGGCACTGAACAACTAGGGTCCGTCGCGCCGGTGATCATAGCCGGTTTCAAGATGGGCGCGGACGAGGTCGATCTCGACCTCGTGCAGATGGGCAAGCAGGGCCCAGCGGTTCAAATCGCTGTCCCTGGCTCGCAACGCAAACAGGCAGAAGAGCGACGCGTCGGGGCTCTGTCCGAGCACCTCGCCCGGGATAACCCGCGCCCAGATGCGCGGGCTGAGGCTGTCGGGATCCGGGCCCACCAGATAATCGATCAGCAGGCGCTCGACACAGGGGCTGATGCGCACGCAGACGCGCCCACCGGTCTGGATGCTGCGCCCGTCGATCAGCCCATCGGAGGCGGGAACGGCGCGGAACGTGCCCATCGACCAGAGCCCGAGCATCGCCGGATCGGCCAGAAACTCGAACACGGCGCGGGCCGGACGGGCGATCTGCACCGCATTGGTCTGGATCATCCGGCCGGGTCCGGCGTGCCGATGGCAGCCGATCCACGGATCGCCTCGGCCTCGATCTCGACCCGCGCCCCGGGCACGGCGAGCGGCGCGCAGATCGTGGTATTGGCGGGGTAGGCGACGCCCATTCTGGTTTTGAGCACGCCCGAGACGGCCATCACATCCTCGGGGTCGGGGACATAGACGCGCAGCCGCACGATGTCGGCAAGCTCTGCGTCCGCCTTGCGCAACGCCGTCTCGATGGTCGTGAGGGCCTGTGCAGTCTGGGGCGCCGCGCCCTCGGCCAGCTCTCCGGTGGCAAAATCCACCCCGACCGTGCCCGAGACGAAGATGCGCTCGCCGACCACGACCGCCCGGGCATAGCCGGCCAGCTCCTCATAGACCGAACCGGAAAAGACATGGGTGCGGGGTGTCGTCATCACGCCCTCTCAACCAGCAAACGGGTGGGCGGCGGGGCGATCGACCCCGCCCGCCTTACGCGTCAGACGCCTCACTCCTCAAGCGACGAGATCAGCTCTGCGACCTCTTGGGTCGACAGATAGCCGGTCTCCACATTCGTGTCGCCATCAAGCTTCCAGGTCATTTTCGGGGCCTGGACATCGCCATAAGGGTCGAATTGCAGCGCCCCGGTGGCGCCGACATAGCGGATGGTCTTGCCCTCGGCGAGCAGGGCCTTGGCGCGCTCGATCCCCTCAATGCCGGGATAGACCTCGATGCCGGCAGGGTCGGTCACGGCACGGATGTTCTCGCGAATGGCCTCGCCGGTCAGCTCGTCCGAGGCCTCCATGGCCAACAGCACCACGGTGACCGCGTCGAAGACCGAATGCAGCCCGGGACCGTTGGGCGGGCCGTCGAACCGCGCCTCGAAAAGCTCATTAAAGCTGTCGACCGAGGGCAGCCGCGGCTGGGCGCTGTCATAGCCGATCAGGTTCTGGAGGTATTGCGACCCGACCGCCTCGAAATAATCCGACGAGCGCAGCGAATTGTTCACGATGAGGTTGTCGGTCCCGCCCAGGGCCAGCCATTCGCGGGTGATCGTCGCTCCGTCGACCGGAAAGGCCACCAGGAACAGCGCCTCCGGCTCGCCCTCCAGCGCGGTGGTCACCTCGGCGCGATAGCTTTGCTGGCTTTCATTATAGGCAACCATCGAGGTGACCTCGATGCCCAGCTTGGCGGCATCCTCGGCAAATCGCTCGGCCAGGCCGACGCCGAAATCGGTGTTCACATAGACCACCGAGACGCTTTTGAAGGCGTTCTGCTGGGCGATATAGGCGCCCATGGCGGCCTGGCTGCGGTTGGTGGCATAGGTGCGAAACCAAAAGCCATCGGTCTCGCCGCGCTTGGCCAGTTCGGTGAAGCTTTCCGAGGAGGAACAGCAGGAGATCTGCACAACCTTTGAGGGCACCGCGACCGAGGTCAGGATCGGCAGGCTGACGCCCGAGGAGATGGCCCCCACCAGGGCTGCAACACCGTCAAGATCGACCAGCGCCTTGGCAGCGTCGACTCCGACGGTCGACTGGCCCTGCGTGTCGCGCAACAGATACTCAACCGGGCAGCCCTTGACCCCGCCTGCATCGTTGAAAAGCTCCACGGCAAAAAGCCCGGTGGCCGCGATCCGCTCGCCGACCTGGCCCATCGGGCCCGACACCGGCAGCACCGCGCCAAGCTTGACGGGGCAATCCTGGGCCGCGGCCATGCCGGCGCTCGCACAGGCAATGCCAATGGCCAGAGCGGCCGATCCAAGTATCTTCATTGTGGTCTCCCTGTTGACCATGCCGCATGCCGGCTGATTGGCACCAGTCTAAGCGCCGCGGCGAAAAATCCAAACATGTTAGCTGCGTGCATGGCGCGAGACCTCAAGCCGCTCGCCAATCAGCCCCCGCGGGCGGATCAACAGCGTGACCACGAGGATCAGCCCGATCAGCACGGCCTGGATCGCGCCGGACTGGGCCTGAAGCTCGGGCGGCACCAGGCGGCTGATGACAAAGCCCGATCCGGTCCAAATCGCCCAGACCACCACCGCGCCCAGGAACGCGCCCTTGTTGTTGCCCGACCCGCCCAGGATCAGCATCGTCCAGATCTGGAATGTGACGATGGGCAGATAGTCGAGCGGGCCGACATAGCCGATGAACCCGACATAAAGCGCGCCGGAGAGGCCCATCAGCATGCTGCCCAGCACAAAGGCCTCCAGCCGGATGCGCACCGGGTTCTTGCCAAGGCTGGCCGCGGCGAGTTCGTCCTCGCGGATTGCGCGCAGCGTCCGCCCCCAGGGGCCGCCCACCAGGCGCTGCATCGCCCAATAGGCCGCCCCGGCGATCAGCACGACCGCGGCCAGATAGGCCAGGTTCTGCGCCAGCGAGCCCTCAAGATAGGTCTTTGCCGGGTTGGGCAGCCCGATCAGCCCCAGCACCCCGCCCGAGAGCCAGGCCCAGTTGAGGAAGGTGAGCTGGATGGAAACCGCGATGCCGAAGGTCGCCACGGCCAGATATTCATGCCGCAGGCGCAGGGTGGCCAGCCCGACCAGCAGCGCGCCGATCCCGCTTGTTGCCATGGCGCCCAACAGCCCCACGGCAAAGGGCAGCTCGAACCCGCCCAGCACCGGCTCGCGCGCAGGCCCGGTCAGGATCGCATGGGTGTAGCCGCCAATGGCCATAAAGCCCGCAACCCCTGCATTGAAGAGCCCGGTGAAGCCCCATTGCAGGTTCAGACCCAGGACCGCGATGCCGAAAACCAGCGCCAGGATCAGGAAGAAGACCAGATAGGAGAGCAGCCCGATCATGTCCGCTCGCCCGTGCTGCCAAAGATCCCCTGCGGCCGCAGGTAGAGGATCGCGAGGATGAGGAGGAAGGGGATTGCCGGCTTGTACCCGGTGGGAATGACCATCACCGCGAGGTTTTCGGCCAGCCCAACGATCAGCCCGCCCAGAACCGCGCCATAAAGGCTGCCGACCCCGCCCAGGATCGCCGCGGCAAAGAGCGGCAGGATCAGCCCAAAGCCAAGCTCGGGCCGCAGCTGCACGGTCATGCCGTAGAAAAGCCCGGCCAGGGCTGCACCACCGGCGCCGATCACCCAGACCCACAGGATCACCCGCCCGGTATCGGTGCCCGAGACGGCCGCGAGATCCGGGTTCTCGGCCACCGCCCGCATGGCAATGCCGGCGCGGCTGCGGGTCAGGAACAGATGCAGGCCGATCACCACCGCGATGGTCACCCCCAGAACGAAGATCTGGTCGGGCAGCACCCGCACGCCGCCGGGCAGGCGGATCGCGAATTGCAAGGCGGTGTTGTAATAGATCGGGTCGGGCCCGAAGATCAGCAGCACCAGATTGCGCAGCAACAGCGCCACGCCAAAGCTGGCAAAGACCATGGTCATCGCGCCGGCCCGTCGCTCAAGCCGCGCAAAGACCAGCCGGTGCAGCGCAATGGCCAGCGCCGCGGTCGCAACGATTGACAGCGCGGCGGCACCGACAATCGGCAGGCCGAAGGAAAACGGGCCCAGCGCGCCGCCCAGGGGCTCGCCCACCAGCCGGTGCAGGATATAGAGGACCAGCGCGAAATAGGCGCCCCAGGTCAGCAATTCGGAATGCGAGAAATTCGCAAAGCGCAGGATCTTCATCGAAAACGAGAGCCCGATCGCGCCCAGCGAGACGATGGCGCCGGTCAGGATCCCGTCGGCGATGTGCTGAAGGATCATCGGCCCGTCTCCGCGGCTGTATCTGGGGTTGCCGACGCGCCATGCGCCCGGCGCTGGCCAAGAAAAATCGCGCCGATCTCGGGGTCGTCGAGCAGCGCGGCGGCCGGGCCCTCGGCGCGGTTGCGACCCTCGGCCAGCACATAGCCCCGGTCAGAGATACGCAGCGCGGCCTTTGCATTCTGCTCGACCATCAGCACCCCGGCGCCGGCTGTGACCAGCCCCCGCACGACGGCAAAAAGCTCGGCCGCGGCGCGTGGGGCAAGCCCGGCCGTGGGCTCATCGAGGAGGATCAGCCGTGGCTGCGTGACCAGCGCCCGCGCAATCGCGAGGATCTGGCGCTGGCCCCCCGACAGCACCGCCGCTTTCTCGCCCAGCCGCTCGGCCAGCATCGGGTGGTCGGCGCAAACCGCCTCGATCCGCGCCCGGGCCTGACGGCGGGGCAGGGTGGCCGCCCCCATGCTCAGATTCTCGGCAATGCTGAGCGTGGTAAAGACATTGCCGGTCTGGGGCACATAGGCCACGCCGGCCGGGGCCAGCCGGTGGGGCGGCGTGGCGGTGATGTCCTGGCCTTCGAGCAGAACCCGCCCGGCCGTGACCGTCACCAGCCCGGACACCGCCTTGATCAGCGTCGACTTGCCCGCCCCGTTGGGCCCGATGATCGTGGCGATTTCGCCCGCGGAGAGGCTGGCGGAGACCGCGTGCAGGATCGGCATGTCGGGCCGGTATCCGGCGGTCAGCCTCTCGATCTGCAAAAGCGCGGTCATGGATGGCTCATGGCAGATCGCCCAGATAGGCATCGAGCACCGCGGGATCCGCACGCGCGCCGACCGCGTCGCCGGCATAGATCAGCCGGCCGCGGGCCAGCACATGGATCGAGCTGCAGATCGACATCACCACATCCATATTGTGCTCGATGATCAGGAAACTCAGGCCCTTGGCGTTCAGCGCCTCGATCCGGTCGATCAGGGTGACCAGAAGTGCGGGGTTCACGCCCGCGGCCGGCTCGTCAAGCAGGATGAGCGCTGGATCGGCCATCAGTGCCCGCGCCAGTTCCAAAAGCTTGTGCTGCCCGCCCGAAAGCGCGGCCGCCCGTTCGCCGCGCAGCCGGGTGAGGCTGCAAAACTCGATGATCTCCAGGGCCTTGTCGCGCAGGCGACGCTCCTGCGCGCGGATCCGGCCCGGGGCCAGCCAGTTCAGCCAGAACCGCTCGCCCGCCTGATGCTTCGGGGCGATCATCACGTTTTCCAGCACGGTCATTTCCGGAAACGGGCGCGGGATCTGGAAGGTGCGCGCCAGACCGCTGGCATAGATCCGGTGCGGCGGCAGGCCGGTGATGCTCTGCCCCTCTAGCGTGATATCGCCCCGGTCGGGCGCCACGGTGCCGGCGATGATGTTGAAAAGCGTCGTCTTGCCCGCGCCATTGGGCCCGATCAGCCCGCCGATTGCGCCGCGCGGCAGGGTCAGGGCGACCGCGTCGAGGGCCGCGACCCCGCCAAAGGATTTTGAGACGCCTTGCGCGGTGAGAACAGGCGCCGTTGCGATGTCTGGGGCAGCCGCGCTCATCCGCCCATCGTTGCCGTGTCGCCGCTGTTGAGGTTGTATTTCATGATCGCGCCATGGCGCCCGGTGCGGTCGCGCTCCAGCCCGAACACCTCGCCCGACGGGCCGGGCGCGGCGACTTGCAGGGCGGCGATCTGGGCATGGTCGTCTGGGCTGAGCTCAATGGCCAGAGCCTGCAGCGTGGCGGGCAGCCGGTGCGCATAGCGCGCGCCCAGGATCACGCCGGAGATGTCGCCATTGTCCAGCATCGCGCGCAGCACAATGGCGGAGATGTCAACGCCATGCCGGTCAGCCATGCCGCGCAGGGTTTCAAGCAGGGTCTGAAACGCCGCCCAGCCGCCGAACTCCTCGATGATCAGACGGTATTTGACCAGGCTGCGGTTTTCGAACCCGAACCCCGGATCGGGACGGCCCAGCCAGGCATCGCTCAGAAACCCGCCGGCGAGCCCGCCATAGGCCAGGATCGCCACCCCGCTGTCGCGCGCCCAATCGGCAAATGCGCCGGCCCCTCGCCGGTCGAGGAGCGAATACTGGATCTGAGCGGAGATGACCGGCACGCCGGCATCGACGATGGCCCGGCTGTGCGCGAGGTCGAAATTGGTCAGCCCGATGCGGTCGATCTTGCCGGCGCGGGCGAGATCGGCCAGATGCCCCGCAGCCTCCAGCCAGCCCGGCACGGCATACTCCCACCAATGGAACTGCACCAGATCGAGCCGTTCGACGCCGAGCCGAGCCAGCGAGCGGTCGATCACTGTCTCCACATCCGCGCGGCGAAGCGTGGCCAGGCCGGCAATGTCGGGCACATATTTCGTGTGCACCTTGACCTGTGCCCGGGCCTCTGCACCACGCTCCGCGGCAAGCCGGGCCAGAAACGCCCCGATCAGCTCTTCCACGCCTGTATAAATGTCGGCGCAATCGAAACAGGTGATCCCGGCATCGACAAAGGCCAGCATGTCGTCCACGGCGCGGGCATGTTCGACCGGCCCATGATCGCCGGCCAATTGCCAGCCGCCCTTGAGCAGGCGTGAAATCGTATAGCCCGGGGCAATCTCGCGCCGCGCGACCGCCGCAGTCACCTCGGTCATTCCGCCGCCTCGTCCGGCAGCGGCACCAGCGTGGTCTCGGAATGGCGGAACACCCGCTTGCCGGTCCGGGTGATGCGAAACCGCCCGCCGCAATGCGGGTCGGGGCAGGCAATCTCGGCATCCGTGGTCATCCAGTCGGTGGGTGCGGTCATGCGCTGCTTGGCCGGCAGCAGGGGAAGAATCGCGGCAAGCGGATACATCGGAAACGCGCGCCGTCCTTCGGGAAAGACGATCATTTCGCCGATCACATCGAAATACTCGCCCTCGCGGTGATCGCAGACCATCGGCGCATCGCCGGCCACCACCTCGACACGCAAATCGTAGAGCTCGAACGCATCGGCCGGCTGGTCGGTCATCGCTGCCCCCTCTTGCCCGACTATAGGCAGGCGCAGCGGCTGCACGAAAGCCCCTTTTCGCGCGGCTTGCGTGCCCGGCCTGCGGTGCTAGGCTGCCCGCCAATGCGACAACACGGGGGATGACCGATGAAACGACTGATGCTTGCGGCGCTGCTTTCGGGCCTGGCCGGTGGGGCCCATGCCGCCGAACCCGAAAGCTGCGGCGTGGTGCGCTTCTCCGATGTCGGCTGGACCGATATCACCGCAACCACCGCGCTGACATCGACGGTTCTTGAGGCGCTGGGCTATGAGCCCGATGTCAAGGTGCTGTCGGTGCCGGTCACCTACACCTCGCTGGCCAATGGCGATATCGACATCTTTCTGGGCAATTGGATGCCCACGATGGAGGGCGACATCGCGCCCTATCGCGAGGCGGGCACGGTCGACACGCTGCGCGCCAATCTGCAAGGTGCCAAATACACCCTGGCGGTCAGCAAGGTGCTGGCAGATGCCGGGCTCAGCGATTTTGCCGACATCGCGAATTTCGCCGATCAGCTTGACGGCAAGATCTATGGCATCGAGCCGGGCAATGACGGCAACCGGCTGATCCTCGACATGATCGAGGCCGATGCCTTTGGGTTGAGCGGGTTTGAGCTGGTTGAAAGCTCCGAGCAGGGGATGCTGGCCCAGGCGGTTCGCGCCGCCCGCCGCGGCGAGGGCATCGTGTTTCTGGGCTGGGAGCCGCACCCGATGAACGCCAATCTGGAGATGGTCTACCTCACCGGCGGCGATGAGTGGTTCGGCCCCGATCTGGGCGGTGCGACGGTCTACACCAACACCCGCGCGGGCTATGCCGCCGAATGCCCCAATGTCGGCGCGCTTTTGGGCAATCTGGAATTCACGCTGGCGATGGAAAACGAGGTGATGCGCGCGATCCTCGATGAGGGCGAAGAGCCGGATGACGCCGCCAAAGCCTGGCTGACCGCCAATCCTGCGGTTCTGGATGGCTGGTTGGCCGGGGTCACCACCCGCGATGGCGGCGATGCGATGGCGGCGGTCAAGGCGGCGCTGGGGCTCTGAGCGGGTGCGCAGCCGGCCTGTCGGCTGAGGTGCCGACGGGCCGAGCCGACCCTCATATCCGGCAGGCCGGCGCGCGGGACCGTGCCGCTGGCCCGGGAGCATGTGCCGATGAGCGGTCCGGGGACCGCGGCCGGCGGCGCGCGAGGCGATCCTCGTGCGCATCCGGGGCGCATCGCCTGGACAGGCCCCACCGAACTGGTGCAAACGCGCCCCAAAACGGGCCCAAAGGGTCGGGCTGGCCGTCTGTCGCGCAACCCCCGCTGCGCGACGAGATCATCCTGGAAAAGCGCAGAACCGGCGGCATGGCATGATCGAGTGGCTTGAGGAGAACAAGATCCCGCTCGGCAAATGGGCCGAGGCGGGGGTGGACTGGCTGACGCTCAATGCGGCCTGGTTCTTCGACGGGCTGTCGGCGGGGCTGGAGGCGGCGATTGACGCGCTCCTCTGGTGCCTGCAAACGCCGCACCCCTTCATCGTGATCGCCCTTGCCGCGGCGCTGGCCTATGCGCTGCGCCGGTCGATCCCGCTCACCGCTTTTGTGGTCGCGGGCCTCCTGCTGATCATCAATCAGGGCTATTGGGAGGAGACGACCGAGACGCTGGCCCTTGTCCTCTCGGCAACCGCGCTCTGCATGGGGCTGGGCGTGCCCATCGGCATCGCGGCCGCGCGCCGGCCCTGGCTTTACGCCGCGCTGCGCCCGGTGCTCGATCTGATGCAGACCATCCCCACCTTCGTCTATCTCATCCCCGCGCTGATCCTTTTCGGCCTGGGCATGGTGCCGGGGCTGATTGCCACGGTGATCTTTGCCATCCCCGCGCCGATCCGGCTGACCCATCTTGGCATCACCTCCACGCCCGCCGCGCTGATCGAGGCTGGGGCCGCCTTTGGCGCCACGCGCCGCCAGTTGCTGGTCAAGGTCGAGCTGCCCTATGCGATGCCCCAGATCCTGGCCGGCCTGACCCAGACGATCATGCTCTCGCTCTCCATGGTGGTGATTGCAGCGCTGGTCGGAGCCGATGGGCTGGGCGTGCCGACGCTGCGGGCGCTCAACACGGTCAATATCGCGCGGGGCTTCGAAGTCGGCGTGGCCATCGTGCTGATCGCGATCATTCTCGACCGGATGGTGCGGCGCCCGGGCGGTGGCGGATGAGCGGGTCGGCCCCACAGGGCGCGCCGATGGTGACGCTCGACCGGGTCAGCATCGTCTTTGGCGACCGGCCCGACACGGCTCTGCCGATGATGGATGCGGGCGGCACGCGCGAAGAGATCCAGGCCGAGACGGGTCAGACCCTGGGCGTGCATGAGTGCTCGCTTGCGGTCGCCCGCGGCGAGATCCTGGTGCTGATGGGGCTCTCGGGCTCCGGCAAGTCGACACTCATCCGTGCGGTGAACGGTCTGGCGCCGATCGTGCGCGGCTCGGTGCGTCTGACCATGGATGGCTGGACCTGCGCCCTGCCGGGTGCCGCCCGGCGCGATCTGCAACGGCTGCGGCGCGAATGCGTTTCGATGGTGTTCCAGCAATTCGCGCTTCTTCCCTGGCGGACGGTGCGCGAGAATGTCGGCCTGGGGCTGGAGCTGCGTGGCATGGGGCGGGCCGAGCGCGACAAGGCTGCCCTTGCCCAGCTTGACCTGGTGGGGCTGACCGATTGGGGCGCACGTCGCGTGCAGGAGCTGTCGGGCGGGATGCAGCAGCGCGTCGGGCTGGCACGGGCCTTTGCGACTGATGCGCCGGTTCTGCTGATGGATGAGCCGTTCTCGGCCCTCGATCCCCTGATCCGCAGCCGTCTTCAGGATGAACTGCTGGACCTGCAGGGCAAGCTGGGGCGCACGATCCTGTTTGTAAGCCACGACCTTGACGAGGCGATGAAGCTTGGCAATCGCATCGCCATCATGGAAGGCGGGCGGATCGTGCAGATCGGCACCCCGCAGGAGATCGTCTTGCGCCCCGCCACGCCCTATGTCGCGGCCTTTGTCGCCCATATGAACCCGCTCGATGTGCTGCGGGCGCGCGAGGTGATGCAACCGGGCCTGGGTGCAGGCGAGGCGCTGTCGGCCGAGGCGGCAACCGTGCCGGCCGGGATGCCGCTGCGCGAGATCGCAACGCGGATGCTTTGGGCGCCAGGGCCGCTCACCGTTGTCGAGGAGGGCACGGTGCTGGGCCGCATCGAGGCGGCGGATGTCGCCCGCGCGCTGACCGGTGCGGCCCGGAACGCACCGTCGGAATAGCCGCGAAAGGCCAGTTCGTGCGCCCGCCAGACCCCCCTGTGCGCGGCTGCGGGTCGCCGGGCGCTGGCCGCGCGGGTGCAACCTGATCAGAACCCGCTGCCCGGCACCAATGGCATGCGCTGCCGGATGCCCCGCAGATGCGCGCGGTCGAGTTCGGCTGCGATCCAGCCCGGACCGTCGGGTGCCCGTGCCAGGATCTCTCCCCACGGGTCGATGATCAGCGAATTGCCATGGCAAGGACGGTCGCCCGAAGGCTGCGGATGCGTGCCGGTCTGACCGGGGGCAAGCACATAGCTTTGCGTCTCGATCGCGCGCGCCCGGCAGAGCACCTCCCAATGGGCGCGGCCGGTATCGGCGTTGAACGCGGCCGGGATCGTGAGGATCTCGGCGCCCGCATCGCGCAGCCGGCCATAAAGCCCGCCAAACCGCAGATCAAAACAGATCGACACACCGACGGTCCAGGCGCCGAGCGGATAGGTCACAATCTCGGTGCCGGCGGTCAGAAGATCGGCCTCGCGATAGGACCGGCCAGAGGCTGTCTCAACCTCAAGCATGTGGATCTTGCGGTAGCGCGC
>JBCBKN010000099.1:0-12698 GCA_038521775.1 Pseudomonadota bacterium
ATCTGCGGGCGGATCAGTAGCTGTAATCGCGGTAGAGGGGTGCGAAATCGCCCTGCCATGTCTCGCGGTGCAGGCGCAGCAGCTCTTCGGCCGGGGTTTCGCCGCGTTCCACAATGTCATGCAGCGCGTTCAGGAAATGGGTCTCGTCGGGCAAGAGCCCCCCTGCCCCCTGGCAGCCGCGCAGCGCCAGGCCGGCCTCGGCCACGGCCAGCACCTCGCGCGCGATGTCGCGCAGGCTGCGGCCCTGGATCTCGGCCTTCAGCCCCTTGACCGAGGCGTCGATGCGCAGCTGCGCCCGCTCCTCCGCGGTCCAGCCCTTGCAGATGTCCCAGGCCGTGTCGAGCGTGCTCTGCTCATAGATCAGCCCGACCCAGAAGGCCGGCAGGGCGCACAGCCGCCGCCAGGGGCCGCCATCGGCGCCGCGCATCTCGATAAAGCGCTTGATCCGCGCCTCGGGAAAGATGGTGGTCAGGTGGTCGGCCCAGTCGCTGAGCGTCGGTTTCTCGCCCGGAAGCGCCGGCAGCTTGCCGTCCAGAAAATCGCGGAAGGACTGGCCCAGCGCATCGATATAGCGGCCGTTGCGATAGACGAAATACATCGGCACATCAAGCGCATAGTCCGCATAGCGCTCAAACCCGAACCCGTCCTCAAAGACGAAGGGCAGCATGCCGGTGCGGTCGGCATCCAGGTCGCGCCAGATCCGGCTGCGCCAGCTCAGATGGCCGTTGGGCCGGCCCTCAAAGAAGGGCGAATTGGCAAAAAGCGCAGTGGCGACGGGCTGCAGCGCCAGGGCCACGCGCAGCTTCTTGACCATGTCGGCCTCGGAGCCGAAATCGAGATTAACCTGCACGGTGCAGGTGCGGTACATCATCTGGGTGCCATGCGTGCCGACGCGGTCCATGTATCCCGTCATCAGCGCATAGCGCCCCTTGGGCATAACCGGCATCTGGGCATGGGTCCATTCGGGGGCCGCGCCCAGCCCGAAAAAGCCCGCCCCGACGGCATCGGCCACGGCCTTGACCTCGGCCAGATGCTCATTGACCTCGTCGCAGGTCTGATGGATCGTCTCAAGCGGCGCGCCGGAGAGTTCCAGCTGCCCGCCGGGCTCCAGGCTGATATTGGCAGCACCGCGCTTCAGGCCGATCAGCTCGCCCGCCTCGCGCAGCTCCTCCCAGCCGAACCGGTCGCGCAGCCCCTCCAGCATCGCGCGGACCGAGCAGGCCCCCTCATAGGGCAGCGGCATGCGGGTTGCGAGATCATAGCCGAACTTCTCATGCTCGGTTCCGATGCGCCAGGCATCCTTGGGTTTGCAGCCCTCGGCCAGATAGCCGGCAAGCTGTGCGTGATCCTCGATCGGACCCCCGCCCTCTTGGGGTATCGACAAAATGCCTGTCCTTTCTCGCCGGCAAACTTCGGGGTGATTAAGTGCAGCCCGTGCCCGAGACAAGGCCTGCGGCGATCAACCCTGTTTTTCCCAAACCGTGTAACGGGCCATGTAGGGCTCGGACATCACCGCCGCGACAGCGTCCCAATCGATGCCTGCGAGCGGCGCAAAGGCGTCGTAAAGCTGCTCGGCGCCGGCGGCATGGGCGGGGATTTCGAGCACCCGTCCGCCGCCGATCAACCGCCAGGTGACATCGGTGTCCATAGTATCGGGGATCGGCGATGGGTCGACATCAAGCTCGATGCGTTCAATCTCGGCCACATCCATCACCCCGCCCGGCAAGGGGCCGATGGTGGGGCCAAAGAACCTGATCCGCCGCTCGACAACGCTGACAAACCCGGGGGCCGTGATCGGGCCGGAAAGGCACGCGCGGCGGATCTCACCCAGCGTCAGGCCCACGGCCAGCGCCAGGACCACCGCGATGCCGGCAAGGCTGGGCCAATGACCCGAGGTGAGCCATGGCCAGGCCGAATAGGTGGCCCCGACAGCAAGGGCTGCTGGCCAGAGCGCCAGGGCCCAGCGCTGCCAGGCCGGCCGTGTCGATGGACCGCGCAGGCTCATTCCGACCCCAGCGGGTGCCAGGGCGCACCGCCCGTCTCGGCCGGGTCCCGCCAATCATAGGGCGCGCGGATCCGCTCAAAGCGCATGCTGCGAAAATCGCGGATCAGGTCCAGCCCGTCGGCCGTGCGCCGGTAAAGCTGCCCGCCCTGCGTGTCATAGCGATCGAGCGGATTGCCCTGTCGCCCCGGTCGTGCCGTGCGGCCCAAAAGCCAGTCGCGCACCGGTTTTTCAAAGGCCGCCGGCTGGCCATTGGCGCGGCGCAGCCCGGTGGTGCAGCCCTTGCCCGGCTCGCCCTGCCAGACCCGGACCAGACCCTCGCCGCGGCCGATCTGGTCCTCGCCCCCATCGGCCTGGAAATGCGCGTTGTCAAAAAACCGCCCCCCACCGCCCCAGGCATCGCCTTGGCCAAAAAGCGAGAGCGCGGTGAAATAGGGCGGCCGCGAGATCGCCGTGTAGCTGCCCTCGGCCATGCCGCCCCAGCGCCCATCGCGCGCAACGAAGAGGAAATGCCGGCCATCGGGCGAGAGATCGCAGCGATCGACATAGACCTTGTGTTTGAGCCACTGGCCATCCTCAAACCGGTCGGTGTCGCGGTGCCACAGGATCATGCGAAAGAGCTTTGACGGCCCCTGACGCAGGATCACCGCGCGGTCGTTTTCGCGCGCAAAGAAGAGATGCAGGCGGATCACCGGGTCCGTCATCGCAAATCTCGGGCTGTCATTGCCAGTCTCCCTGCAAAGCTTGCCAGAGCGTAATCGCCGCGATGGCGGCGGTTTCGGCCCGCAAGATGCGCGGCCCGAGCGAGACCGGCCGGCAGGCCGGATGCGCGCGCAAGGCTGCGGCCTCGTCGGGGTCGAACCCGCCCTCGGGCCCGATCAGCAGCGCGGCCGGCGGTGGCGCGTCGGTCCCGGCCAGGGTTGGCGCATCGCGGGTCTCATCGCAAAAAAGCAGACGCCGGGCCTTGGGCCATGCGGCCAGGACCTGCGCCAGCGGCTGCGCCTCGGCAAGCTCCGGCACGACCGTGCCGCCGCATTGCTCAGCCGCCTCGACCATATGGGCGCGCAGCTTCTCGGGCCGCAGACGCTCACCCTGACTGCGCCGGGTCAGCACCGGCTGCAGACGCGCAACCCCCAGCTCAACGGCCTTTTCGACCAGAACATCCATCCGGGCCTTGCGGATCGGCGCGCAGAGCAGCCAGAGATCGGGCAACGACACCTGCGGCCCGGTCTGCTGCTGGACCACCAGCGTCCCGCGACGTTTGCCGGCCTCGGCAATCTCGGCCCGCCACTCGCCGTCGCGCCCGTTGAACAGCGCGATGCTGTCGCCCCGGGCCCGGCGCATCACCGCGAAGAGATAATGCGCCTGGTCGGGCAAAAGCGGCACGGCGGCGCCTGCGCTGAGGGCCGCGTCAACATAGAGCCTGATTTTCGGCGCTGTCTCTGTCATTCTCGCACCATGACAGGGCCGAGTTCTACCCCTGAAGACCCCGGTGAGGGAAGGCCCGCGCTGCGCCGCGACGGTCGGGTCTATGATGCCACGCGGCTGAACTGGGTCGACCGGTTCTGCCCGGCCTGGTCGCGCCCCTGGCTGCGGCTGAGCCGGGCCGACCGGCCTGCCGGGACCTGGCTTTTGCTCATTCCCTGCTGGTGGGGGCTGGCGCTTGCCATTGCGGCCGACCCGGAGGGACCGCAGCGCGGCGATCTCTGGATCGCGCTTGGCTGCGCCATCGGGGCCTTCTTGATGCGCGGCGCGGGCTGCACCTGGAACGACATCACCGACCGGGAGTTCGACGCGGCGGTGGCGCGCACGAAATCGCGACCGCTGCCCTCGGGTCAGGCCACGGTCCGCGGCGCGGTGATCTGGATGGTGCTTCAGGCGCTGGCGGCCTGTGCGATTCTGCTGAGCTTCTCGCCCACGGCGATCTGGCTGGGCATCGCCTCGCTGGCGCTGGTCTGCGTCTATCCCTTTGCCAAGCGCTTCACCTGGTGGCCGCAGGTCTTTCTGGGGCTGGCCTTCAACTGGGGGGCCTTGCTGGCCTGGGCCGCCCATGCCGATGCGCTGGGCTGGCCGCCGGTCTTGCTTTACGGCGCGGGCATCGCCTGGACGCTCTTTTACGACACGATCTATGCCCATCAGGACCGCGAGGATGATGCGCTGATCGGCGTGCGGTCGACCGCGCGGCTGTTTGGCGCGGCCACGCCGCGCTGGCTGCTGGGCTTTATGGTCGCAGCCATCGTTCTGGCCATGGCCGCGGTGCTGCTGGCCACGCGCGACCAGCCGGCCCCCTGGCCGGCCCTGGCCGGGCTTGCCGGGGTCTGGGCGTTCGGCTGGCATTTGGGCTGGCAGCTGCGGCGGCTCGACATCAACGATCCCGATCTCTGCCTTGGCCTGTTTCGGGCAAACCGCGACACCGGCCTTCTGCTCACCCTGGGACTGGCGGCGGCGGCTGTCTTGTGACGCTTGATGCGCGGGCGGACTGGGCCTAAGGGAAATGTCGGGAGTTGGTTGCAAAGAAGGGCGGAGCATGCGCCTGCGCGCCGGGATAGTGCTGCTGCTTGTGTTGGGCGCGGGTGGCCTCGCGGCGCTGGCTGCGGCCGATGCCGTGACCGGGCTGGTCGAGCGTTCCACCCGCGAAAGCCTTGCGCGGGCGATGACGGCGGCCGGCCATGGCTGGGCCGAGATCGCCACCGACGGGCTGTTGGTCGCGCTGACCGGAACCGCCCCGACGCAGGACGCGCGCGACCATGCGCTAGCGCTTGCCGGGCGGATTGTGAGCGCCGAGCGGATCTCGTCGCAGGTTGCGCTTGCGCCAGAGCCACCCGCGGCCAAGACGCCGGACGTCTCGATCACGCTGCTGCGCGACGGCGCGCGGGTGACGCTGACCGGGTTTGTCCCCGACAGTGACACGCGATTGAACCTGGCCCGGGCTCTGCGCGGGCTGGAGGTTGTGGACACATTGGTGCGCCGCGCCGTCGCGCCGCCCGAGCGCTGGGCGCAGACCCGCGATGTCGCGCTGGCCGCGGCAGCCGCGCTCAGCCGCGGGCGGATCGAGGCGCTGCCCTGCACGGTCAGCGTTGCCGGCACCATGAGCAATGCCGCGGCGCGCGATGCGCTGGCAACGCAACTGGAGGCGCTGCAGGGAAAAGAGCCCGACTGCCGCACCGAAATGGCCATCGTCCTGCCCCGCCCGCTGGTCTCGCCCTACCGCTTTGAGATGTCGATGAAGACCGGGCGCGCCTGGGTGAGCGCCTGCGCGGCCCCGGATGCTGCAGCGGTGGCGCGCATCGAAGACGCGCTCAAGGATGTGCCGCTGGCCCGGCCCTTTGCCTGCACCGAAGCGCTGGGCGCGCCCTCGGCCGACTGGACCGGCGCGGTCACGGCCGCTGTGGCCACGCTCGTTGAGCTTGGCGCCGGGCGGGTTGCCATCGCCGACACCGAGGTGCGGTTTGAGCCGGGCGGGCTGGCCGACACGGCCGACACGGCCCTCACCGCAGATGCCGCGCTGACATTGGCCAAGGCCCTGCCGCGGGGATTTCTGCTGCATGATGGCGACCCGGCAGCGGCTGACCCGGCAACGGCCGAGGATCGGGCGGGCATCCGCCCGCAGATGCGGTTCATTGCGGCAACCTCGGGCCGCGAGACCGGCATCGCATTGCAGGGCCCGTTGCGCACCGAGGCCGCTCGAAAGGCGGTGGCAAGCTATGCGGCGGCCTATTTCGGCCTCACCGGGCTTGAGGTCGGGCTGTCGGTCGAGCCGGACCTGCCCGATGATTGGACGGCGCGGGTGATGGCCGCGCTCGATGCGCTTGCATTGCTCGAAGAGGGTGAGGCGATTGTCGAGGACACGCGCATCCGCCTCGTGGGCTGGAGTTCGGTGCCGACCGCCAACGCCGCCGCGCGGGGGATCCTGTCGCGGGTGTCGCG
This sequence comes from Pseudomonadota bacterium, assembly GCA_038521775.1. Taxonomy (GTDB): domain Bacteria; phylum Pseudomonadota; class Alphaproteobacteria; order Rhodobacterales; family Rhodobacteraceae; genus J013. The sequence goes on from JBCBKN010000099.1 coordinate 5,930, forward strand.
CACCGGCCTGGCCATGGAGGTCGAGATCGCCTTTGACGGCAGCGCCGCACAGGTCGCCGAACCCGCGCCCGAACTGCCCGCACCCGAAACCTGTGTGACCGAAATCCAGGCCCTGCTGGCGGCGGGGCAGATCAGCTTTCCCTCCTCCTCGACGATCATCCAGGCGTCGAGCTATCCGCTTCTCGACAGCATTGCCGAGATCCTGAAAGGCTGCACCCCGGCGCGTTTCGAGATCGGCGGGCATACCGACGATTCGGGGCGGGCGGAAAAGAACATGGATCTCAGCCGCGGCCGCGCCGAGGCCGTGGTCGATGCGCTGCTGGCCCGCGGCGTCTATCTGGAGCGCATGGTTGCCAAGGGCTATGGCGAGACCGAGCCGATTGCCGACAATTCGAGCGATGAGGGCAAGGCGCTCAACCGGCGCATCGGGATAAAGCTTCTGGGTCTGTTGGAGCCGGCCGATGAGCTCGAATGACCTCACGCTGATCGTGGCGCTGGCGCTTTTTGCAGCACTCTGCCTGGGCATGATTCTGGGCTGGCTCATCGTGCGGATGAACCGGCCGGCGCCGCCGCCCCCCGAGCCCGAACCCGATGAGGGCAGTCTGCTGGCACGGGTGCGCGAGGCCGAGGCGGTGCGCAACCAGGCCGCGCTGGAGCTTGAGACGGCGCAGGAGGCGCATCAGCGCATCCTGGTCCAGAAGGATGCCGAGATTGCCGCCACCATGGAGGCGCTGGGCGAGGCCAGGCGCGATCTGGAGGGTTGGCGGTCGGCCTATGAGGCGCTGGCCGAGAAAACCGGCACCCGGCTCGACGGCTGACCGGCCTGGCGCCGCTCGACCGAACACCGCCGGTCATAGACACATCCACCCGAACGGTCCTGCCCTGCGCGCTCCAGGACAGGCTTGATCGCGCTGGGCGCGCGCGGCACAAGAGAGACAGATCTGACGCCCTGCTCAAGGGGCGCATCCGTCCCGGAGCCGAGGACGGTTTGGGGGGCACCGATGGACATTGCTGCACTGATTGCCGATCCCACCGCATGGGCGGCACTGGCGACGCTGATCGTCATGGAAGTCGTGCTTGGCATCGACAACCTGCTTTTCATCTCGATCATCACCAACAAGCTGCCCGAGGCGCAGCGCGACCGGGCCCGGCGCCTGGGCATCGGCCTTGCGCTCGTGCTGCGGCTGGTGCTGCTTGCCGGGGTTGCCTGGATCGTGCAGCTCACCCAACCGGTCTTCACGCTTTTCGGACAGGGCTTTTCCTGGAAGGATCTGATCCTGATCGCAGGCGGGCTTTTCCTGGTCTGGAAAGCCACAACCGAGATCCACCACATTGTCGATCCCGACCCCGATGGCGATCTTTACGAGGGGCGCGGCGCGACCCTGACCATGCAGGCGGCCATCGGTCAGGTGCTGGTGCTCGATCTGGTCTTTTCGGTCGACAGCATCATCACCGCGGTGGGGATGACGCCGCATGTCCCGATTATGATCGTTGCCGTGGTCACCGCCGTGACCGTGATGCTGATCGCCGCCGGCCCGCTCAGCCGGTTTGTGAACAAAAACCCCACCGTGGTGATGCTGGCGCTGGGCTTCCTTTTGGTCATCGGCATGACGCTGATCGCCGAGGGGTTTGGCGCGCATGTGCCAAAGGGCTACATCTATGCCGCGATGGCCTTCTCGGCGCTGATCGAGGCGCTCAATATGGCCGCCCGGCGTGCCAAGCGCCGCAAGGCCGAGCGGGCAGCGGCCGCACAGGGCTGACGCCTCTGCGCGCGGCTGTGTGGGGCGAGCCGCTAAGCCGTCGGTTGCACGGGCATGATGAAGGGCGCGGGCAGGGTGAAGGGCGCGGGCAGGTTGAAGGGCGCGACCGGAAGGCGAGCCGAAGGCCCGCGCCGCTCAGTCTGGGGCGGGGCGAAACGCCTCCGGCCGCCTGAGGCGCAGGATCATCCAGAAGACCAGCGCCAGCAGGAACACAACCGGCACCCCGATCAGCGTGAGCACCAGCCCCGGCAGCAGCACGAAACCCGGGACGGGCTGGGCGCTCAGCAGCCCCGAGAGCACGGCCGTGAGCCCCAGAAAGCCAAGCGCGGCGAGCAGGAAGATCTGAACGGCTCCCCAGGCTGTGGCGAACCAGCCGATCCGCCCGCTGCGCTGCGCGCGCCGCATCAGCGGGACCGACAGCGCCGCCCCCAGCGCACCGATCCCCAGCAGGAGGCGCGTGCGTTGCAGCCTGTCGCCCGCCTCGCCGGAGCCGGGCAGGAGCGCATCCAGCGCAAGACCGCAGAGCCCGGCGGCGACCAGCGCGCCGACATAGGCCATGGCAATGTCGGGCAGTCGCAGCAAGGCGGCGGTCTCTTCGGGAACCTGCCGGGCGGGATAGCCGCTGATCACCTGACCACCTCGCCGTTGGGACGACATGCCAGGGGCGGCGATGCCAAAGGCAGCATCCAAAAAGGCGGTATCCAAAAAGGCAGTATCCAAAAAGGCGGCATCCACAAAGGCGGCGCACCGTTCGACCAAACGCGGCCTCTGTCCCTGGCCATGCAGCCTCCTCAAGTCTGCTTCGGGTTCTTCGGGTGCTTCGGGTTCTTCGGGTGCCTCGGGGCGATCCAGCAAACATGAGCCGATCCGCCCGACCCTGACAAGCATGACCTGCACGGGCTGCGCCGAGATCGACGGCCCGCGGGGTGGCGCGGGATGCAAAGATGAGGCCCTGCGCGCTGGCCTATACGCGCGTCTTCTGCGCGCGTGTTTTGAGCGCTTGCGTCTTTCCTCAGCCGCAGGCCACGCTCACTCTGGCATCGGACGGCCCCCTCGGGCCACCCGCGCCGACGCGCGCATCAGGCAGCGCTGCCACCCACTGTCAGCCCGCCGATCATCAGCGTCGGCTGGCCGACCCCGACAGGCACCCATTGCCCGGCCTTCCCGCAATTGCCGATGCCGGGATCGAGCGCCATGTCATTGCCGATGGCCCGGATCTGCTTGAGCGCCGTGGCCCCGTCACCGATGAGCGTCGCGCCCTTGACCGGGGCGCCGACCGTGCCGTTCTTCACCCGGTAGGCCTCGGTGCAGGAGAAGACGAATTTGCCATTGGTGATGTCGACCTGGCCGCCGCCAAACCCCACCGCATAGATCCCGTCGCGCAGCCCGGAGAGGATTGCGGCCGGGTCGTCCTGCCCGCCCAGCATGATGGTGTTGGTCATCCGCGGCATGGGCGCATGGGCATAGCTCTGGCGCCGTCCATTGCCCGTGGCGGGCACCCCCATCAGGCGGGCATTCTGACGGTCCTGCATATAGCCCACGAGAACGCCATCTTCGATCAGCACATTGCGCGCCGAGGCCGTTCCCTCATCGTCGAAACTGATCGAGCCGCGCCGGTCCGGCAGGGTGCCGTCATCGAGCACCGTTACCCCCCGGGCCGCGACATCCTTGCCCAGAAGCCCGGCAAAGGCCGAGGATTTCTTGCGGTTGAAATCGCCCTCCAGGCCATGGCCCACCGCCTCATGCAGCAGGATGCCGGGCCAGCCCGGGCCCAGCACCACATCCATCACACCGGCCGGACACTCCTCGGCCGCGAGGTTCACCTTGGCAATGCGCAGCGCCTCCTCGGCCACGCCCTGCCAATGGTCGCGCTCCAAAAGCGGCGCCAGCCCGTGGCGCCCGCCACCGCCAAAGCTGCCGGTTTCACGCCGCCCGTTCTCCTCGACAATCACCGTCACGCCAATGCGGGTGAGCGGCCGCGCCTCGGCCAGCCGCGTGCCCTCGGGGCGCAGGATCTCGACCTCCTGCATGGTCGCAGCCAGCGTTGCGGTCACCTGCACCACCCGCGGATCGCGCGCGCGCAGCCAGGCATCGATCTCGCGCAGCATCTCAAGCTTTGCCGCAAAGACCGCGTCATCGAAGGGGTCGCGGTCGGTGTAAAGACGCCGGTTCGTGCCGGTTGGCGGGGGTGCCATGGGTTTGCCATCGCCCCGCACGGCAAGCTGCGCCGTGGCCTTGGCGCGCGACAGGGCCGTTTCGGAGATTTCCGAGGAATGGGCATAGCCCGCCGCCTCGCCCGACACCGCGCGCAGCCCAAACCCCTCGGAGGCGTCGTAACTCGCGTTGCGCAGCCGGCTATCGTCAAAGACCAGCACCTCGCCGCGGCGGCGCTCCAAAAAAAGCTCGCCATCTTCGGCACCCGCCACCGCCTCGCGCAGCGTGGCCAGCGCCCGGCCTTCGTCGAGATGGGTGTCGAAGGGTCGAAAGCGGGGGGCGGTTTCGGGCATCGGGGGCTCCCTTGACGTTTTGGAAAGCGGCGCTATGCCGCGTCGGCGCGGGCTTGCTAGGCCCCCTTGCAATATGGTTTTCACAGGGACAGACGCAACTGGCTTCGGCACAGCGCCGCGCCGGTGGGCACGCCATCGATCGAGGAGCAACAAGATGCGTGGATCGAAGCTGGTCTTGGGAAGCATCGCGGGGTTGGGCGCTGCAGGGGCTGCAGGCATGGCCGGCGCGCAGGACGCGCTGGAGCGGATCGGCAAGCCCGAGCCCGGTGCGCTGCACTGGCAGCCTGCCGCGACGGAGCTTGCGCGGGACATCCACTGGCTCGACGGTTTCCTGCTGGTGATCATCTCAGCGATCTGTCTTTTCGTGGTCGGGCTGCTGGCCTATGTCATCTTCAAGTTCAACGCCAAGGCGCATCCCGAGCCCAAGACCTTCACCCATCACAGCACGGTCGAGGTTGTGTGGACGGTTGTGCCGATCCTGATCCTGGTCACGATCGGGGCGTTCTCGCTGCCGGTTCTGTTCAAGCAGCTCAACGTGCCCGAAAGCGATCTGACCATCAAAGTGACCGGTTATCAGTGGTATTGGGGCTATGAATACCCCGATCAGGAGATCGACTTCGAAGGCGTGATGCTGGCCCGCTCGGAACTGGCCGAGTATGGATACACCGATGACGAGTATCTGCTGGCCACCGACACCGCGATGGTCGTGCCCGAGGGTGCTGTGGTCAAGCTGCTGATGACGGCCGACCCGAACGGCGTCATCCATTCCTGGACGATCCCGGCCTTTGGCGTGAAGATGGACGCAATCCCGGGCCGCACCGCCGAGACCTGGTTTCAGGCCGACCGCGTCGGCGTCTATTTCGGCCAATGCTCCGAGCTTTGCGGCAAGGACCATGCCTATATGCCCATTGTGGTGAAGGTTCTGCCGCAGGCGGAGTATGAGGCCTGGCTGACCGAGACCCAGCTTGCCCAGGGGGTGACGCCGGGCACCGGCATCCGCCTCGCGTCGAACTGAGGCACGATATGTCTGACGCAAACGCGGTCGCCACGCATCCGGGGCGCGCCCAGGCAGCAGCCTTCGCGGCCGAGACCGACGCGCCGCTTCGCGACTATGTCGCGCTGCTCAAGCCCCGGGTGATGTCGCTGGTGGTCTTCACCGCCGCGGTCGGCATGCTTGCCGCACCCGGCGCGCTGCACCCGATCATCGGTTTGGCCGCGATCCTCTGTATTGCCGTGGGGGCCGGCGCTTCGGGCGCGCTGAACATGTGGTATGACGCCGATATCGATGCGCGCATGCGGCGCACCGCCGGGCGGCCGGTGCCCTCGGGCCGGGTCGGCGCTGATGAGGCGCTGGCGCTGGGCGTCGGGCTGGGTCTCCTCTCGGTGCTGACGCTCTTTCTCTTTGCCAACCCGCTCTCGGCAGGGCTGCTCGCCGTCACGATTGTCTTTTATGCCGTGGTCTACACAATGTGGCTCAAGCGGCTGACACCGCAGAACATTGTCATTGGCGGTGCGGCCGGGGCCATCCCGCCGGTGATCGGCTGGGCGGTGGTCGGTGGCGGCGTGTCGGTCGAGCCGCTCTTGATGTTTGCGATCATCTTCCTGTGGACCCCGCCGCATTTCTGGGCGCTGGCGCTCTTTACAAAGGGCGATTACGCCGCGGCCGGCGTTCCGATGATGACGGTCACCGCCGGTCCGGCCCGCACCCGCCGTCTGGTGCTTTACTATGCGGCGGCGCTGGTTCCGGTCGCCCTTGCCACTGCGTTCACCAGCGCCGGGGGCCCCGTTTATCTTCTTGCCGCACTTGTCTTGAACCTGCAGTTCCTGCGCCAGTCCTGGCAGGTGGCCTGGCGCGACCAGGCCGCGGCAGATACCGATGGGTTTGTCGTCGAGAAACGGCTTTTCCGCCTGTCCCTGCTCTATCTTTTCGGGCATTTTCTGGCATTGCTGGCCGAGGCCGGCTTGCGCGCCGCCGGGCTCACCCTGGCCGGCTGGCCAACGCTCATCTGAAGGGATCATCATGCTCAGCCGCACCCATGACCTTCACCGCCGCCGATCGGGACGCAACAGCGCCCTTGGCCTCATCCTCGGCGGGCTTGTCGTGCTCGTTTTTGCCGTGACGCTGGTCAAGCTTGCCGGCGGGGGCGAGATCCGCGGCTTCGACCACACCTACGAATCGCTGGTGCCGGCGGAATGAGCACCGCACCCAGTTCCGCCGCAAATGCCCGCGTTCTGAGCCGCCTTGCCGGGCTTGTCATCGCGATGGGCGCGCTCAGCTTCGCGGCCGCGCCGCTGTACGACTGGTTCTGCCGGGTGACCGGCTATGCCGGAACGACCCAGGCCTCGGATGAGGAAAGCGATATCGTCCTGGCGCGCACCATCACGGTGCGCTTTGATGCATCGACGGCCAGCGATCTGCCCTGGAGCTTTGAGCCCGTGGCCCGCGAGATGGAGATCCGCATCGGCGAGACCGGTCTTGCCTTTTACGAGGCGACCAATCAC
>JBCBKN010000100.1:0-12655 GCA_038521775.1 Pseudomonadota bacterium
CACGCTGGCGATCGCGGCGGCATTTTTCTACTTCACCCGGCAGAACTACCTCATCTTCAACGGGTTTTCCGGCTTCAACGGGGTTCTGCCGCCAACGCTGTTCGGCGTAGACTGGCGCGCGGCGGTGCCGTTTTACTACCTCACCCTCTTTTGGGCGGTGGTCTGGTTCGGGATCGTCCTTTACATCTCGCGCGCGCCCTTCGGGCTGGCGCTGCAAGGGGTGCGCGACAACCCCCGCCGGATGGCCGCGCTGGGCTACAACGTCACCGCGCATCGGGTGGCGGCCTATGCCTTTGCCGCCCTGCCCGCCGGCATGGGGGGCATCCTGCTCACCTGGCAATCGGCCCAGATCTCGCCCGGCACGGCCGGCATCGGCCCGGCCATCGACGTGCTGGTCATCGCCGTCATCGGCGGAATGCGCCACCCCATCGGCCCGTTCATCGGCGCCTTTGTCTATGTGATCCTCAAGACCTTCGCGATCGACATCCTGATTGCCATCGGCATTTCCGGAGAGCGCTTCCAGCTTCTGATCGGGCTGGCCTTCCTCCTGATCGTGTTTTTCTCGGAGGATGGTCTTCTGGGCCTGTGGCAGCGGGTGCGGGCCGCGCGCAGCCGCGACCCCCTGACCGGGCGCGAGCGGGAGCCGGGCGCATGAGCATGGCCCAAACCGCGCCGGCGCAGGCCGAGACCGGGCGGAGCGGGATTTCCCAGCGGCTGAGCGCCACCGGCACGGCCAATGCGCTGGAGCTGCGCGGCGTTTCCAAGCTCTTCGGCGCGCTGGCCGCGTTGCAGGACATCTCGATGACCGTGCGGCCGGGCGAGCGGCGCGCCGTCCTGGGCTCGAACGGCGCGGGCAAGACCACGCTTTTCAACTGCATCACCGGCGATTTTGCCCCCAGCAGCGGCGCCATCCGGTTCTTTGGCGAGGACATCACCGGCTTTCCCCCGCAGGAGCGGATCCGCCGCGGGCTGCGCCGCACCTATCAGATCAGCCTGCTCTTTGCCGGGCTTTCGGTCATCGACAACATCTATCTGGCCTGCCGCGGCGTGTCGCGCGGGCGGTTTTCGATGCTGCGGCCGCGGCGCGACGAGGCGCTGATGGCCAGTGCCCAGACCCTTGTGCAGGTGGTGCATCTGGAAGAGGCCGCCCAGACCAAGGTCGCCGAGCTTGCCTATGGCCAGCAGCGCCAGCTTGAGATCGCCATGGCGCTGGCCGGCGCCCCACGCTTTGTGCTCTTTGACGAGCCGGCCGCGGGGCTGAGCCCGACCGAACGCGCCGAGCTCATCGAGATCCTCACCGGTCTGCCCGGGCATATGGGCTTTATCATCATCGAGCATGACATGGATGTGGCGCTGCGCGTCGCCGAGACCGTGACGATGATGCACAATGGCCGCATCTTCAAGGAGGGCAAGCCGGCCGAGATCGAGGAGGACCCGGAGGTCCAGGCGCTCTATCTGGGAGGCGGCGATGGCGGCTAGACCAGAGGCCGGCCCGGTGCTGGAAATCCGCGATCTCAGCGTCTTTTATGGCCAGTCCCATGCTCTGCAGGGCGTGACGCTGCGGCATGACCAGGGCGTTCTGTCGGTCGTGGGCCGCAATGGCATGGGCAAGACGACCATGTGCAAGGCGATCATGGGGCTGGTGCCGACCGCCGCGGGCACGATCAGCTTTCGCGGCGAGACCCTGACGGGCCGCAGACCGGCCGAGATCGCGCGCATGGGTCTGGGCTATGTGCCCCAAGGCCGGCGGCTCTGGCCCTCGCTCACCGTCGATGAGCATTTGCGGCTGGTGGCCCGGCGCGGCGGCCCCTGGAGCATCGAGCGGATCTACAGCACCTTTCCGCGGCTGGCCGAGCGGCGCGGCAATGGCGGCGGCCAGCTGTCGGGCGGCGAGCAGCAGATGCTGGCGATCAGCCGGGCGCTGCTCCTCAACCCGCGCCTTCTGGTGATGGATGAGCCGACCGAGGGGCTCGCCCCGGTTATCGTCCAGCAGGTCGAGGACATGCTGATCCGGCTGGGCCAGGAGCGTGAGATCGACGTTCTGGTGATCGAACAGAACATTGGCGTGGCCTGCGCGATCTCCGAACAGGTCGCGATCATGGTCAATGGCCGGGTGAACCGGGTGATGGAGGCCGGGGTGCTGGCCGGCGACCGCGATCTTCAGCAGGCGCTCTTGGGCGTGGGGCGCCATGCGCATGACGAAACGCCCGATCCGGTGGCCCCGGCGGCGACCCAGACCGCCCCGACCGGGCCGCTGAAGATCTATCTCTCCAACCCGCAGACCCCCACGCGGTGGAGCGCGCCGGTCCCGGTCAAGGTCATCGAGGGCGCCGCGCGCACCAAGACCGAGATCGCGCCCAAAGCCGCCGCGGCCCGGCCGCAGCGCAGCGCGCGTGGGGCGGGCGGCATTGTCTATGTCTGCGGCACGCTCGACACCAAGGGGGCCGAGCTGCGCTTCATGCGCGACATCCTCAAGGGCCAGGGCGTGCAGGTGCAGATCGTCGATCTTTCGACCACCGGCAAACCCTCGGGAACCGAGGTGCCGCCCCATGCGGTGGCCGCCTTTCACCCGCGCGGGGTGTCGGGCGTCTTCACCGGCGATCGCGGCAGCGCGGTTGCCGGCATGACGGTGGCCTTTGCGCGCTGGATGGCCGCGCAGGACGGGGTGGCCGGCGTGATCGGCGCCGGCGGGTCGGGCGGCACCGCGCTGGTCGCCCCGGCCTTTCGAAGCCTGCCGGTGGGCGTGCCCAAGGTGATCATCTCGACCGTGGCCAGCGGCAATACCGAACACTATGTCGGACCCTCCGACATGCTGATGATGCATTCGGTTGCTGATGTGCAGGGGATAAACTCGATCACGCGCGAGGTGCTGGCCAATGGCGCCCATGCGCTGGCCGGCATGGTCCGGGGCCGCCAGGCACCGTCCGCGGCCAGCGACGACAAACCCGCCGTGGGGCTGACCATGTTCGGCGTGACCACACCCTGCGTCCAGCAAATCACCGCGAGCCTTCAGGACAGCTACGATTGCCTGGTCTTCCACGCCACCGGCACCGGCGGACGCGCAATGGAAAAGCTGATGGACAGCGGCATGCTGGCCGCGATCATCGACATCACCACGACCGAGATCTGCGACATGGTCGCGGGTGGCGTGTTTGCGGCCAATGACGACCGGTTCGGCGCCTCGATCCGCGCCGGCCAGCCCTATATCGGCGCCTGCGGCGCGCTCGACATGGTCAATTTCAACGCCCCCGAAACCGTGCCCGAACGCTATCGCGGCCGGCTGCTCTACGAGCACAACCCCCAGATCACGCTGATGCGCACCACGCCCGAGGAAAACCGCATAATGGGCCGCTGGATCGGCCAGCGGCTCAACCAGATGACCGGGCCGGTGCGGTTTTTTCTGCCCGAAGGCGGGGTAAGCCTGCTCGACAGCCCCGGCAATGCGTTTTGGGACCCCGAAGCGGATGCCGCCCTCTTTTCTGCGCTGGAAGAGACGGTGGTGCAAAGCAGCACCCGCCAGCTGGTCCGCACCCCGCACAACATCAACGACCCCGAGTTTGCGGCGATGATCGTCCAGACCTTCCGGGGCTTTCATGCCGCCGATCGGCGCAGGGCGACAGGAGCCTGAGACATGTTCGACCGCAGCGATCTGATGACGAAATACCGCAAGATGGTGGCCGAGGGCACGCCGATCATCGGCGGCGGCGCGGGCACGGGGCTGTCGGCCAAATGCGAGGAAGCCGGCGGCATCGACCTGATCGTGATCTACAATTCAGGCCGCTATCGCATGGCCGGGCGCGGCTCGCTGGCCGGGCTGATGCCCTATGGCGATGCAAATGGCATCGTAATGGAGATGGCAAGCGAGGTCTTGCCGGCGGTCAAGCACACCCCGGTGCTGGCCGGCGTCTGCGCGACCGATCCCTTCCGGCTGATGGGCAAGTTCCTCGATGAGGTGAAGGCGGCCGGCTTTGCCGGGGTGCAGAATTTTCCCACCGTGGGCCTGATCGACGGGAACTTCCGGATCAATCTGGAGGCGACGGGCATGTCCTATGCCCAAGAGGTCGAGATGATCGCCATGGCCCGCGCGCGCGATCTGCTGACCACGCCCTATGTCTTTTCCGAGGAGGACGCCGCGGCCATGGCCACGGCCGGGGCCGACATCATCGTGGTGCATCTGGGGCTGACGACCGGCGGGTCGATCGGGGCGGGCGTGGCGCCCAGCCTGGAGGAAAGCCCCGCCATCACCGATGCCTGGGCGGCGGCTGCACTCGCCGTCAACCCCGAGGCCATCGTGCTGGTGCATGGCGGGGCGGTGGCCATGCCCGAGGATGCCGCCTTCATCCTGAAGAACACCAAGCATTGCCACGGGTTTTACGGCGCCTCGTCAATGGAGCGGCTGCCCACCGAAACGGCGCTCACCGAACAAACGCGAAAATTCAAGGAGATCGGCCGCTAACGGCCGGGGGGAACCAGCATGACCGGGCAACTGATCGGACAACTCATCCTCTGGCTCATCTTCGCCGTCATCGTCATCTTCATCCTCTATTGGGTGATGCACTGGCTCTACCGGCGATCGACCAAAGAGGTCGCCTTCGTGCGCACCGGGTTTCTGGGCGAAAAGGTGGTGATCAATGGCGGCGCCTTCGTCTGGCCGATCATCCATGACATCACCCCGGTGAACATGAACTCGATGCAGCTTGCGGTGACGCGCGAGCGCGACGAGGCGCTGATCACCAAGGACCGGATGCGCATCGATGTGGATGCAGAGTTCTACATCCGGGTGCGCCAGACCCGCGATGGGGTGAGCCTGGCCGCCTCGACCCTGGGCCGCCGCACGCTGGAGCCCGAGCGGATCCACACCCTGCTGTCGGGCAAGTTCATCTCGGCCCTGCGCACCGTGGCCAGCCAGATGACCATGGAAGAACTGCACGAAAACCGCGATGTCTATGTCGAGCGGGTGCTGGCGGCTGCGCAGGTGGGGCTTGATGCCAATGGGCTGGAGCTCGAAAGCGTCGCGATCACCGATATCGATCAGACCGACATCCAGTATTTCAACCCCTCCAACCGGTTCGACGCCGAGGGTCTGACGGCGGTCATTCAGGCCGTGGAGGAGCGGCGTAAGATCCGCAATGACATCGAACAGGACACAATGATCCGCATTCGCGGCCGCAATCTGGAGGCCGAGAAACAGGCGCTCGACATCGAGCGCGAAAGCGAAGAGGCCCGGCTGACCCAGGAGCGGGATGTCGAGTTCAGCCGCGCCCAGCAGCGGGCCGAGGTGGCGCGTGAGCGGGCCGAGCGCGAGAAGGAGGCCGAGCAGGCCACGCTTTTGTCGCGCGAGGCGATCGAGACCGCGCGGATTGCCAATGAACGCCAGATTTCCGAGGCGCGCATCGCCTCGGAGCGTCAGATCCGCCAGCAGGAGATCGAGCGGCAAAAGGTCATCGACGAGGCCGAGATCGCCACCCGCGAGATGGTCGAAAAGGCCCGGATCAACCAGGAAAAAACCCTGACCTCGGAGCGCATCCGAACCCAGCAAGAGACCGATGCGGCCGATATTGCCGCGCGCGAGGCCATCGAAAAGGCCCGCATCGCGCAGGAGCGTGCGGTGACCGAGGCGCGCATCGACAAGGATCGCGAGACCCAGTCCAAGGAGATCGACCGCCAGAAGGTGGTCGATGAGGCCGACATTGCCGCCAAGGAGATGATCGAGAAGGCCCGCATCGCCCAGACGCGCGAGATCACCGAGGCGCGGATCGCTCTGGAACAGACCACGCGTGAGCGCGAGATTGCGCGCAATCTTGCCGTCGAGGAGGCCGAGATTGCCAGCCGCGAGGCGGCCGAAAAGCTGCGCATCGCGCAGGAGCGGGTGGTCAATGCCGAACGCATCGCCTCGGACAAGGACACCCGCGCGCTGGAGATCGCCCGGCGCCAGGCGCTGGAGGAGGCGGAGGTTGCCGCCGAACGCGCCGTCGAGGCGGCCAAGATCGCCCGCGAAAAGGCGCTGACGGCCGAGCGCATCGCCTCCGAGCAGGAGACCCGGGCGCTGGAGATCGACCGCCAGCAGAGCCTCGATGCGCGCCAGATAATGGCGGCCGAGGCCGTCTCCAAGGACCGCATCGCCCAGGAGGAACGGGTCCGGGCCCTGGAGATCGCGCGCAACGAGGCCATCGATCAGGCCGAGATTGCCAGCCGCGAGGCGGTGGAAAAGGCCCGCATCGCCCAGGACCGGCAGCTTTCGGTCGAGCGGATCGAGGCGCAGGAGCGCACCGAGGCGCGCGAGGTCGCGCGGCAGGCCGCCATCGAGGCCGCCCAGATCGCCGCGCGCGAGGCGACCGAGGCCAAGCGCATTGCCCAGCAAAAGGCCACGGCGGCCGAGCGCATCGTCTCCGAACAGGCCACGCGAGAGCTGGAGATTGCCCGCAACCGCGCGGTTGAGGAGGCCGAAGTTGCCGGCCGCGAGGCGGTGGAGGCGACGCGCATCGCCCGTCAGGCCGAAACCGCCCTTGCCCGCATCGAGCGCGAGGAGCAGACCAGTGCGCGCGATCTGGCCCGGGCCCGCGCGGTCGAGGCTGCTGAGATCGCCAAGGCCGAGGCAACCGAGGCCGCCCGCATCGCCAAGGAAAAGAAGGTCGCCGCCGAGCGCATTGCCTATGAGCAGGATCTGCGCGAGCGCGAGATTGCCCGCAACCGCGCCGTTGAGGTCGCCGATGCCCAGGCCCGCGAGCAGGCAAGTGCGGCCCGCATCGCCGAGGAGACCAAGACCAAGGCCGCCGAGATCGCGCGCGATGCCGAAATCCGCGCCCGCGAGATCGAAAAGCAGGAGGCGATTGAGGCCGCCGAGATCTCCTCGCGCCGCCTGGTCGAGGGCCAGCGCATCGAGAAGGAGGCCGAAACCACCGCCGAGAAGATCGCCCGCGACCAGCACATCCGCGATCTGGAGATTGCCCGCAACAAGGCGCTCGACGCCGCGCAGATCGCCGCGGATGAGGCGATCGAGGCCGCCCGCGTGGCCAAGGACAAGACCGTCGATGCCGAGAAGATCCGCGCCGAGCAGGAGCTCGACGCCCACAAACTGGCCCGCAAGAAGGCCATAGAACAGCTTGAGATCGCCCGCGTGCAGGCGCTGCGCGAGGCCGAGATCGCGAGCCAGGAGGAGGTCGAACGCGCCCGCATCGCCTCCGAGCGTGGGCTCGACGATGCCCGCATCGGCCATCAGACCGAGCGGCGGCGGCTGGAGATCGCCCGCGAAAAGGCCGTCGAGGAGGCCGCGATGGAAAAGGCCATCGCGCTCTACCAGAAATCGCTCGATGAAAGTGCCGCGGCCGTGGAGGCCGAGACCGCCCGCGCCCGCGCCATGGAAGCCGCCGAAAAGGTCAAGACCGCGGCCGAGACCGAAAGCGTGAGCCGCGAGAAGCAGCTTGAGATCCTGCGCGCCGAGGCCGAGGCCGAGCGCACCCGCCTCATCTCGGATGCCGAGAAGGTCCGCCGGGCGGTCGAGGCCGAAGCCGCGCGGCTGATCAACGAGGCCGAGAATGTGCTGACCGACGAGGCGCGGCACTCGCTCTTCAAGCGCAAGATGCTTGAGCATGTCGAGGGCATCGTGGCCGCCTCCGCCAAGCCGCTGGAGAAGGTCTCCGACATCAAGATCATGCAGCTTGGCGGCTCGGGCACCCAGGGGCTCGACTGGGCCGAGGGGGGCGGCGGGCCTGGCGCCGGCACCGGCCCTGCCCCCAGCCCGACCGACGAGGTGATGAATTCCGCCCTGCGCTACCGCGTCCAGGCGCCCTTTGTCGACAGCCTGATGAAGGAGATCGGGGTCGACGGCAAGGATCTGGGCCGCTCGGACCTCTTTCGCAATGCCTCCGACATGACCCGCGCGGCCTCTGAAATCGCCCGTGCCGAGGCCGCCAAGTCAGCCACCAAGAAAAAGGACCAGGGCTGATGGCGCGGATCTACGTCTCCTCGGTCATCGGGGCCTCGGCCGCGCGCGTCTGGGAGCGGGTGCGCGATTTCAACGCGCTGCCCAAATGGCACCCGCGCATCCGCGACAGCCGCATCGAGGACGCGCTGCCGGCCGACAAGATCGGATGCATCCGCAACTTTCACCTGCAAAACGGCGACAACCTCCGCGAACAGCTTCTGGGCCTCTCCGACTATGACATGTTCTGCACCTACACGATCCTGGTCAGCCCGATGCCGCTGAGCGACTACATCGCCACGCTGCGCCTGACCCCGGTGACCGAGGGCGACCGCTGCTTCATCGAATGGTCTGCTGAGTTTTCCTGCGATCCCAAGGATGAAAGCGACCTCGTCGCGGGGATCGGGACCGACGTCTTCCAAGGCGGCTTTGATGCCCTCAAACGGCATTTCGGCGGCTGACGAAGGACCAAGACCAACAAAACGGAGGACACGACCATGAAGACCAAGAAGAGCCTGATTTTGATCCTGGCCGGCATCGGGCTGGCGGCGACCGGGGCTTTGGCCGATGGGCATGAGCGTCCGCTGCCGCCCTATGTGACCCAGCCCAATGCCGAAATGGTGACCTTTGAGCATATCGAGGCGCTCAATGCCTGCGACTGGGACCGGCTGATGGCCCAATATCCCGAAGAGGTGCTCTTTATCCTGCCCGGCGGCGTCTGGGTCGAGGGACGGCGCGCCATTGGCGATGTCTTTGCCGGGTTCTGCACCCCGCGCGCCGAGGGCGGGTTCTTGGGCGCCACCTTCATCGCCGAGAAGGTCAAGACGGTGGGCGACACGGTCAATGTCTCCTGGCGGGTCGAGGCCGAATGGCTGGCCGAGCCCTATAAGGGCGCTGATGCCTATGTGACCCGCGACGGGCTGATGTATGCCCAGGTCACGACCTTCGATCCCGCCGATATGAAGTTCAAGTAACAGCCAGAGCCGGCGGTCATGGTCCAGATTCTCAAAAGCACGGTTCTGGAGGCACCCATCGAGGCGGTCTGGGAGGTGCTGCGCGACTTCAACGGCCATGACCGTTGGCATCCGGCGGTGGAGCTCAGCCGGGTCGAGCGGGGCCGCGCCTCCGACGAGGTCGGCTGCATCCGGGCGTTTCGCCTGGCCGACGGGTCGGAGCTGCGCGAGCGGCTTCTGACGCTCTCGGATCTGGAGCAGTGCTTCTCTTATTGCCTGCTCGACACGCCGATCCCGCTTTTCAACTATGTCGCGCATGTGCGGCTCTCGCCGGTCACCGATGGCGACGCGACCTTCTGGGCCTGGGAGTCGCGCTTTGACACGCCGGCCGGGCGCGAGGCCGAGCTGCGCGAAACCGTGGCCGAGAACATCTATCAGGCCGGGTTCGACGCAATCCGCGCGCATCTGGGGGTGGAGTGATGCTGAGCGTGGAGACCTATCCCTCGGCCGCCGAGGCCGCGCGGGCCCTCGGCCCCGGGGCGCGGTTTCTGGCCGGCGGCACGCTGGTGATGCGCGACGCGAATTTCGCCCTGCCCGGGTTGAGCCGCATCGTGCGGACCACCGATGCCAGCCTGCGCGGGGTCCGCACCGACCGTGGCGAGATCGTGATTGGTGCGGCCACCAGCATGGCCGAGATCATCGCGCATCCCGACACCACCCTGCTCGCCCCGGTCGCGCGGGCAATCGGCGGACCGGCGCTGCGCAACATGGCCAGCGTGGGCGGCAATCTCTTCGCCCCGCACCCTTACGGCGATTTTGCAACCGCTTTGCTGGCGCTCGATGCCCGGGCCCAGATGGCCGACGGGGCGGAGATCGCGCTGAGCGATCTTCTCGCCCGGCGCGATGCCCCGGGCGGGCTGGTCACTGCGCTGCGCCTCGCGCGGCCCGATGCGGGCACGTTCCGGTTTCGCAAGGTTGCGCGGGTCAAGCCCAAAGGTGTCTCGGTGATGAGCATGGCGGCGGTTCTGCCGCGGCCGGCGGGGCGGATCGCCGGCGCACGGGTCGCCTATGGCGCGATGGCCCCGACGCCCATCCGCATGCCCGCGGTCGAACAGGCGCTGGAGGGTGCCACGCTTGACGCGGCGGGCATCGCCCGGGCCCTGGCGGTTGCCGCACAGGGGCTCAGCCCGCCCCAGGATGCACTCGCCTCCTCCTGGTACCGGGCCGAGGTCGCCCCGGTGCATCTGCGCCGCCTGCTGTTGGAGGAGCGCTGATGCCCAAGACGCCCGTGACCTTTACCCTCAACGGGGCCGAAACGGCCGTGTTCGTCGATCCCGGCGCCAATCTGCTTGACGTTTTGCGGCGCGGGGTGGGCGATCTTTCGCCCAAACAGGGCTGTGCGCAGGGCGGCTGCGGCGCCTGCTCGGTGCGCATCGACGGGGCGCTGCATCTGGCCTGTCTGACCCTGGCCGAAACCGTGGAGGCGCGCCGCGTCGAGACCACAGGCGGGCTGCAGCAGGGGCCCGAGCCGCACCCGCTTCAGACCGCCTTCATGGAATGCTTTGCCGCGCAATGCGGGTTTTGCACGCCGGGCATGCTGATGGCGGCCAAAACGCTGCTGGAGCGCGACCCTGCCCCCAGCCGCGAGGCGGTGATCGAGGCGATTTCGGGCAATCTTTGCCGCTGCACGGGCTATGAGCCGATCATCGAGGCGATCCTTCTGGCCGCCCAGCGGATGCAGGGGCGCGCGGCATGAGCAGCATCGAGTTTCGCAAGGATCTGTTTGCCGATGAGCGCGACGACACGCTGGTTGAGATCGGCAAGCCGCATCAGCGTCAGGACATTCTGGGCCATGTCACGGGCCGCACGAAATACTACGACGACCATCTCTTCGACGGGCTCTTGCACATGCGCTGCGTGCGCTGCCCGCATCATCACGCCCGGATCCGGTCGATCGACACCTCCGCGGCCAAGCGGATGGCCGGAGTGGTGCGCATCGTGCGCCCGGCCGATGTGCCGCGCAACCTCAACACGCTGTTGTCGCTGATCGCCTTTGGCCGCGATGACGAGGCGCTGTTGCAGCCTGAGACTTGCGCCTATCGCGGCGAGCCGGTGCTGGCAATCATCGCCGAGACCGAGCGCGCGGCGCGTCTGGCCTGCGAGGCCGTGCAGGTGAGCTGGGAGGTGCTGGCCCATGTGCTGGATGTGGAGGAGGCGCTGGCCCCCGACGCGCCGGTGGTGAACCCAGAATATCCCAACAACAGCTTTGACTATTACGACCGCTACGATCACCAGAAGCTGCGCTTTGGCGATGTCGAGGCGGGATTCTCCCAGGCCGATCATATCGTCGAGGGCGAGTATCAGATGAGCCCCATCGAGCAGGCCCCGATGGAGACCTGCGGCGCCATTGCCGCGCCCGAGACCAATGACCGCTATGTCTGTCACACCGCCACCCAGGCGCTTTTCTTCTCGCTGGGCACCACGGCAAAGCTGCTCGACCTGCCCTCCTCGCGGCTGCATTTCATCGGCGGCACGGTGGGCGGCGGGTTCGGCGGCAAGGTCGACAGCATTGTCGAGCCGATGGCCGTGCTGGGCGCGCGGCTGACCGGTCGGCCGGTGAAGTTCATGTGGGACCGGCCCGAGGAGATGCAGGTCGGCGCGCCCCGCGGCGCCGAGCGCTGGCGCATCCGCGACGGGGTGATGGCCGATGGCCGCATCGTCGCGCGCAGCTTTACGGGCTTTTTCGATGCCGGCGCCTACACGCGCCTCTCCTCCTATGCCATCGTCAAGGGGGTGGGGCATCTGCCGGGCCCCTACACCATCCCCAATGTCGCAGCCAACGTCTATTGCGTGTTCACCAACCGCACCCCGGCCACCGCGATGCGCGGCTTTGGCATCACCGGGGTGGATTTCGCCATCGAATGCCAGATGGACCGGGTGGCCGAGGCCGCGGGGCTCGACCCCATCGCGCTGCGCCTGATCAACGCCTATCGCGATGGCGACATGAAGGCGCATCGGCGGGTGGCCAAGAACACCGCGCTGATCGAATGCTGCCAGGTTGCCGCCCAAAAGGCGCGCTGGCCGCTGCCGGCTGAACTCGAGCGGTTGTCGAGCCGCGAAGGCGGCGGTGTGGGCGACCGCGCAGCCCTGCCCGAGACGGTGACCGACCAGGTCGGCCGCATTGGCGAGCGGCGGCGCGGGCCGGTGCCAACCGCCCCGCATGAGGCAACCGGGCCAAAGGGCCGGGTTGCCGCGGGCACCCAGGGCGTGGCGGCCGTGGCCGCGGCACCGCAGCGCGCAGATATGCAGATCGACCCTGCCCGCATCGGGCATCGGACAGACACCCCCACGGTAATCCCCGCCGCGGCGGGTCTGCCCGCGCAACCCTCCCCGCAATCATCCCCGCAACCTGCCCCGCTGTCGCACAGCGCCTCGACCCCGGTGCGCAGCCCCGGCCCCAGCCTTCCACCCGGGGCCGCAGCGCCCAGTGCTGCACCTCCCGCGGCCGCACCGCCGACCAAAGCACCACCCACGACAGCACCGCCCCCCACGGCTCCGCCGGGGGCGGCCGCTGGGCAACCGCCCGCACCGGGCTCGCCGGCGCCACCGGCCGCCACTTCACCGCAGCCGGCGCCCTACACGCCCGACAAACCCTTCACCCGCGGCGTGAACCGGCCCGGTGTGTCGCGTTTTCTCTCCGGCACGAGGCGGCGCTGATGGCCCTGCATCACGGTCGCGGCTTTGCCTGCATCAACTACCCGATCGGGATGAATCTCGGCGG